>CALBRU010000001.1 GCA_937927695.1 uncultured Thiomonas sp.
GTTCATCCGGAAAGGTCAGCACCGGCCGCGAGATATACTGCTCGAGCTCGCGCAGCAGCACTTCGCCGCGCACCTCCGCGGCTTCTTCTGCCAGGAGCCGCCCGATGCCAATCGTCGCTCGGTCTGTCAATACGAAAACGCGATCCCCCGGCTGGATGCCCCTGCAGGTGCGAACGGCGACCCGCGCGCCGGCGCGCATGGCCTCCATCTGTGCCAGGGTAACGTGGGCAGGGTCAGAACTCATCTCGCCTCCGCGATGATGCCGCGCTTTTGCGATGAAAGCTCGCGCATTGTATCATATAAAGCCCCGTCGTAGTGCATGCGAGTCGGCGCTAGGGGGTCTGCTGGCCGCGCCACTCCGCCATCACGCGGTCCACTTCGCGCAGGCAGGCGTGCGGATCGTCCACCCACTCCAGGGTGTGCGGCAGCACCACCAGATCGAGCGATTGGGCGGGAAACGGCAGCGCGGTGAAGTCGCATTGCAGATGCTCGGTATGAATGGCGTGGGCGTCGGCGGGCTGCGGCTCGGGGGGAAGCTGTGCGCCTTCTGCCGCCACACCCACGGCGTCCACCAGGCCGGGCTCGGCATACACCGGCTCGCCGCCGTAATGCTCGGGCAGCAGGCAGACCGGACGCACGCCGGGCAGATCGGGCTGGGCCGACTCGGCGCCGTCGAGCGCCAGCCAGCGATGCGGCATGCGGTTGTGCGCCAGCCCCTGCAAAGCCGGATTGCCGAGTTGCAGCGCGTGATAGCCGAAAATGTCGGTCACCACAAGGTCGATCTGGCTCTGTTCCCAAGCCAGGGCGTAGCGACCAGGAGGCGTCTGCAACCAGTGCTGCAGGCTCATCAACGGCCACAGATCGGAGTCACCATGCATACAGAAGCGCTTGCTGCCTTTCGCGATAACTACATCTGGTTGGTCCGGCCCGGCGCGAACGATCCGCGCACTTTGGTGGTCGATCCGGGCGACGCCGCGCCGGTGATCGACGCCCTGGAACGGGGCGGCCTGGAACTGCGCGGCATTCTAGTCACCCACCATCACAGCGACCACGTGGGCGGCATTCGCGAGCTGCTGCAGTGGTGGCAGGCGAAGCACCCCGCCGATCAGCCACCCGTCTGGGGGCCAGCCGCCGAGCCCATTCCGGCGCGCACGCAGGCGCTGCGCGAAGGCGACGGGTTCACGCCGACGGGCTGGCCCCTGCGTTTCGAGGTGCTTGAAGTACCGGGCCACACCCTGGGGCATATCGCCTATGTGGCCACGGCGCTGCAGGGTGAGGCACCGCCTTCGCTGTTCTGCGGCGACACGCTGTTTTCCGCCGGCTGCGGTCGTCTGTTTGAAGGAACCCCGGCCCAGATGCACCATTCGTTGAACAAACTGTCGCAACTTCCTGAAAATACGACCGTAAATTGTGCCCACGAATACACCCTCTCTAATCTACAATTTGCCCGTTCCGCAGATCCCCTGAATGAGGCCGTGGTCGCGCATCGGCAACGGTGCCTGGCTTTGCGGGCCGAAGGCCAGCCGACATTGCCCAGCACCATCGGGCTGGAGATGCAGATCAACCCGTTCCTGCGCACCCACCAGCCCGGCGTGCTGCAGGCGCTGGAACGGCACTGGGGCCAAAAACCCGAGGACGCGGTGCAGGCGTTGGCTTGGCTGCGAGAGTGGAAAAATGATTTCAAGGGGTGAGAACCGATGCGGCAACTGAGACGACTGCGATTTTGGGCTTTGGGTGCAATGGTCGCCATGGCCGCCGGATGCGCCGCCGTCCCTCCCTCCGAAAAAACCGCCGCCTTATCTCTAACCTCACCGCCCAGCAGTTCTACCGCCTCCGCTTCCGCAACCGCTCAAACCGCTGAATCCGGCACACCGCTCAAAGCCGAAGTGGTCGGCAGCGGCGCCGTCACCCCAGCCGAGCAAACGGCGCTGCAAGACGACGCCAAAGACATCACCCCGCAGTACAACGACATCTGGCAACGCATCCGCGCCGGTTTCGCCATTCCCAATATGGACAGCCCGCTGGTGGCGCAGGCCGCGCAGTGGTACACCACCCGGCCCGACTATGTCGCCCGCATGACCGAGCGCGCGCGCAAATACCTCTACTACACGGTGCAGGAAGTGCAAAAGCGCGGCATGCCCACCGAGCTGGCGCTGCTGCCCTTCATCGAGAGCGCCTACAACCCCGACGCGCGCTCGGTGGCGCACGCCGTGGGCATGTGGCAGTTCATTCCATCCACCGGCAAACACTACAACCTGAAGCAGAACATGTTCCAGGATGATCGCCGCAGCGTGCTGGCCTCGACCAACGCCGCGCTCGACTATCTGCAGAACCTCTACAACATGTTCGGCAACTGGCAGCTCGCCCTGGCCGCCTACAACTGGGGCGAAGGCAGTGTGCAGCGCGCCATTGCCTACAACAAGGCGCACAACCTGCCAGTCGATTACCAAGACCTGCGCATGCCCGTTGAAACCCGCAACTACTACCCCAAGCTGCAGGCGGTGAAAGACATCATTTCCGATCCGGCCAAGTACGGCATCACCCTGCCCGACATTCCCGATCATCCCTACTTCAAGGCGGTCACCATCACGCGCGATATCGACGTGTCGCTGGCCGCCAAACTGGCCGGGCTGACGCTCGACGAGTTCCGCTCGCTCAACCCCTCCTACACCAAGCCGGTGATCCTGGGGGCGACGAACCCGCGCATTCTCTTGCCCTACGACAACGCCACGCACTTTGCGCAGGCGCTGCAGGCTTACAACGGCCCGCTGTCCACCTGGACGGCCTACACCGTCAAGGCCACCCAGTCGCCGATGCAACTGGCGAGCGACCTCAAGGTCAACGAAGCCGTGCTGCGTGAGACCAATGACATTCCGGCGCGGCAGCTCATCAAGGCGGGCTCCACCGTGCTGATTCCCAAGGCCGATGACGGCAGCAACAAAAACGTGAGCGCGGCCGTCGCCGAAAACGCGGTGCTGGCCTTTGCGCCCGAAGCCCCGCCGGGGCGTCGCATGGTGCTGCGCGTCGGCCGATATGGCGACTCAGTGCAAGGCGTAGCGCACCGCTATCACCTCAGCCCGCTGCAAGTGGCGCAGTGGAACCGCACGACCGAGCGGGGCATCTTCCGCAAGGGTCAGTTCGTGACCATTTACGTCACGCACACCCCGCGCATTTTCGTGGCCGAGCGCAAGGCAGACGAGCGGCGCATCGTGGCCGAGCGCAAGGTGGTCAAACGGCGCGTAGTGGCCGAACGCAAACCGCAGGTCAAGCGCCGCAACATCGTGCGCCAGCCTGTCAAGGTTGCCGAGCGTCAGCGCAAGGAACTGCACTACAGCGTGCAGACGCGGGATAAGAAGCTGATCGACGTCGCGCAGCAGTAAGCGCGATCACGAGTTCAGACCGCACCGTCCTGCCGCAGCGCGGCGATCTGCCCTGCGTCCAGACCCAGTTCGGCCAGCACCTCATCGGTATGCGCCCCCAGGGCGGGGCCGAGCCAGCGCGTAGCGCCGGGCGTGGCTGACAAGCGGGGCGCGGGCGCGGGCAAATCGACCGGCGTGCCGTCGGCCAGAATGTGCGGCTCGATCATGCCGCGCGAGCGAAACTGGGCATCGGCCGCCACGTCGGCAATGCTGTAGATGCGGGTGGCGGGCACCTCGGCCGCACGCATGGCCAGCACGATGGCTTCAGGCTCTTGTCCCGCCGCCCATTGCTGTATGGCCGCGTCGATCTCGTCGGCGCGGGCCATGCGGCCTGGATTGTGCGCCAGCCCGGCATCCTCGGCCATATCGGTGCGGCCGATGGCGAGCATGAGACGCTTGAAAATCGCATCGCCATTGCCTGAAATCTGCACCCACTCTCCGCCCTTGCTGCGATAGACGTTGGACGGCGTGATGCCCGGAATGCTGGTGCCGGTGCGCTGCCGCACCGTGCCATCAAAGCTGTATTCCATCAGCGTGCTTTCCAGCAGATTGAACACGCTCTCGGTCAGCGCCACATCGACCACCTGCCCTTCCCCGCCCTGCTCCCCGTTCCACCGCCCGCCGGTGGCGTCGCGGTGGCGCAGCGCCATGAGCGCGCCCATGGTGGCGTGCAGCGCAGCGATGGAGTCGCCCAGAGATAGATTGGCGCGCATGGGCGGGCGATCCGGGTCGCCGGTGACGTAACGCATGCCGCCCATGGCCTCGGCGATGGCCCCAAAGCCCGGCTGCATGCGCATCGGCCCGGTCTGGCCGAAGCCAGAAATGCGCACCATCACCAGGCTGGGGTTGACAGCGCGCAGGTCGTCCCAACCCAGACCGAGCTTTTCGAGTGCGCCGGGACGCATGTTTTCCACCACCACATCGGCCCGAGCCGCGAGCTGCAGCACGATGCCGCGGCCCTGCGGGTGTTTGAGATTGAGGGTGATGCAGCGTTTGTTGCGCGCCTGCGCGGTCCACCACAGCGACTCGCCTTTGTGCAGCTTGCGCCAGCTGCGCAGCGGGTCGCCGCCCGGATCATCGCCGCGTGCGGGCGACTCGATCTTGACCACATCCGCGCCGAACTCGGCCATCAGCCGGGTGGCAAACGGCCCGGCAATCAGGCTGCCGAGTTCAAGCACGCGCAGACCGTCGAGCGCACTGCGCGCAGGCTGTGTTGAAGCGTCCGGCTTATCCATAGAACGGGGCAAACAACAGGGCGATGTTGACCAGCAGCGCCAGCCCCCACACCGCCGAGCGCAACGAGGCGCGGTCGTTGAGGTAGCACCAGAGATAAACCGCGCGCAACACCAGCCAGGCGATCAGCAGGCCGTTGATCAGTTCCAGCGGCGCTTTCAGGTACAGGGCAAACAAGGCCGCCGCAAACAAAAAGGGCAAGGCCTCGAAGCTGTTGGCCTGCGCCGCGTTGGCGCGGCGTCTGCGTGGGTCGGTCTGCCGCTCCAGCCACAGCCGGGGCTCGTTGTTGTCGTAGCGGTTTTCCTTGGAGCGAAACGTGCCCGACTTGGCCTTGCCCGCCGCAACGATGGGAAGTTGCGAGGCAATGAGCAGCAGGATGGCGGTGAGCAGCATGGGGGATCTCCGAGGTGAGTGTGCAGCATACAAAAACCAAGGGCCTACTGCTGTCGGCCCTTGGCACTACCGTCGCGTTATGCCGGAATCAAACCTCCGGCTGCGATCTTCAGGGAGCAGAAACTTGTCTCATGTCGTTAGCCCGCGTAGTCTGCGGCCACGGTTGCATCCTGCTTGTTGGCCATGCCCAAGGCGCCGATGACCAGAGTGGCGACGATGGCGACCACGAAGTTGATCACCAGCGCGTACAAGCCGATATAGGCCGGAATCACCATGCCGCCCAGGTGCAGGGCATAGCCGGACTTGTGGAAACCCGACAGCGAAGCTGCCCAGATGCCCCAGGCCAGGCCTACGGCCCAACCCAGCAGCAGCGCCTTGGCGTCGAACCAGCGGGTATAGATGCCCGAGACGATGGCCGGCAGGGTTTGCAGAATCAGAATGCCGCCCAGCAGTTGGAGCTGAATGGCATAGGTCAGCGGCAGGAACACGATGAACAGCAGCGCACCGAACTTCACCACCAGAGAGGCCAGCTTGGCCATCTCGGTTTCCTTGTGCGTGGAGCAGTTCGGATTGATATAGGGCTTGTAGATATTGCGCGTGAACAGATTGGCCGCCGCGATCGACATGATGGCCGCGGGCACCAGCGCACCAATCGCCACCGCCGCAAAACCCACCCCGACAAACCAGCTCGGAAAGTAGTGCAGCAGCAAACCCGGCATGGCGAACTGCGGGCCGTACTGCTTGAAGTAAGGCGCCAGATCAGGCAGCTTGGCAATACCCGAGGCATAGGCCATATAGCCGAGCAGCGCGATGAGGCCGAGCATGAAAGAGTACGCGGGCAGGAACACCCAGTTGCGGCGCAGGGTGTTGGGCCCCTTGGCCGACAGCACCGCGGTTGTGGCATGCGGATACAACATCAATGCCAGGGCAGAGCCGAAAGCCAGGGTGGGATAGAAGGATTGCAGGCCCAGATTGCCGTCTTTCACCGGCGGCAGCAGCAGGTGCCCTTTCGGGATGGCAGCAAAGATATTGCCGAAACCGCCGAGCTTGTAGGGCACGACGATGATCAGCGCAATCACCGTGATGTAGACCAGCAGATCCTTGACCACCGCAATGGACGCCGGTGCGCGCAGCCCGCTGGTGTAGGTGAACGCGGCCAGAATGACGAAGGCGATGACCAGAGGCACATCCCCCATCAGCCCCTGCGTGGAAAAGCCCAACCCGCCGATCACCACCTGAATGCCCACGAGCTGCAACGCGATATAGGGCATGGTGGCGACGATGCCGGTCACCGCGATCGCCAGCGCCAACGCCGGGCTGCCGTAGCGTCCGGCGACGAAATCGGACGCGGTGATGTAGTTGTGCTTCTTCGCAACGATCCACAGACGCGGCAGGATGGCGAACACCATGGGATACACCAGCACGGTGTAAGGCAGCGCAAAGAAACCCAGCGCCCCAGCGCCGAACACCAGCGCGGGCACCGCGACAAAGGTGTAAGCGGTGTAGAGGTCACCCCCGATCAGAAACCAGGTGATCCAGCCGCCAAAACGGCGGCCACCCAGGCCCCACTCATGCAGATGGTTCATATCCCCCTTGCGCCAATGCGCAGAGAGAAAACCCAGGGCCGTGATGAATAGAAAAAGCCCGACGAAAACAATAGTGGCGACGATGTTCATGGCTTCAGTCTCCGCTTCCAGACGGCACGACCATCTTGTAGACGATGGCGATGAACACCCCGGACAGCGGCACCCAGACGAGTTGCCACCAGTAGAAGAAGGGAATGCCGAACACGCTGGGTTCCAGCTTGTTGAAGTAGGGAATGGCGAGCACGGCAACGCAGGGAATCGCCAGCAGAATGAACTGCAGCGGCCCCAGTTTTTTGGGTGTGGACATGGAACGGGTCTCCAGGCTCGGCTGACGCACCAAGGGCGGCCAACCTTCGGTTTTTCACCGGCATCCATTGCCGGTGCGCTGACCTGTCGGAGATTAGCCCAGCCGTTTACAAATTCGGGTATCCGAATGTGTCATTCGCAAGCAGGAGAAAACGAACGAACGTTCGTGAGGGTTTTTACTGAGTGTGAGCAAAAAATTATCGGATTTGTTCGGTCGATTCCCGCTTGATCAGGATGCGCGGAATGATCAGGGCATAACCCTGCTGCTGCCAATAGATCAACTCGGTCATGGCGTTGGGCACAATTTCGATGAAATCCAGAAAATCCGCCGGGGTGTAGCCGAAATCTTGCGCCGCCTGTCCGCACACCTTGAACTTGACGCCCATCTGCGCGTAATAGCGCATGCGCTCGACGGCTTCGCGGTAACGGTCCTGATTGCGGATGACTGTGGCGGCAATCTCGGTGCCGTGCAGCACCACGACGGCCTGCACATCTTCGGGCGAGAAGTCATAGGGCGAGGCCTGCACCGTGTTGAACACCGAGCGCACCCAGAACAGCGCATTGGAAAGGGTGGCGGGATCGTCGAGGTAAAACTCGAACACTACTTTCATCGGTGCCTTGTAGGGCGTTTGCACGAGCTGCCCGGCCGCGTTTGCTACGCTGCTGGCCGCTGCGCAGAGCGCTGCGATCAATACCTGTCGTCTTGTGGCTTGCATGACATCCCCTCGCGAACCCAGATGTATCCGGGTGTAATCGATGGGACATCGAACGCCTAGCGGGTCAACCCGGGGTCAACCCGGGGATGCTCAGCCGGCGTTGTCGGACTCGACGCCCCAACGGCGCAGAGCGGCGTCGTCGGATTCGCGGGCATCGACCCACTGACCGCCCTCGGGCGTGGTTTCCTTCTTCCAGAACGGCGCCTGGGTTTTGAGGTAATCCATGAGAAATTCGCAGGCGGCAAAGGCCGCGGCGCGGTGGGCGCTGGCCACCAGCACCAGCACGATGTCATCGCCCGGCAGCAGGCGGCCCACGCGGTGAATCACCGTAATGCCCAGCAGGGGCCAGCGGGTCTGCGCCTCGTGCACCATATCGGCAATGGCGCGCTCGGTCATGCCGGGATAATGCTCCAGTTCCATCGCCTGCACATGGCCCGGCTCACAGACACCCGGATGATGGTCGCGGCACAGGCCGATGAAGCTGGCGATCGCGCCCACATCCAGCCGCCCTGCCCGCAGCGTCTGCATTTCTGCGCCAAGGTCGAACGGCTCGGTCTGGATGCGAATGGTGATCGGCTCCATGCGCTCACCCCCCGGTGACGGGCGGAAAAAACGCGACTTCGCAGCCGGGCTGCAGCGCAGTGTCGCCATCGCACATGACCTGATTGCACGCCATGCGCAGCGGCTTTTCTGCAGCCAAGGCCAGTGCGTAGCGCCCGCCCTGCGCCCGCAGCCATTCGCGCGCCTGCCCTACGGTGAGCACCGCTTCGGGCAGGTCGTGCGTTTCTTGTGACACACCGACGATTTCGCGCACGCTGGCGAAATACCGAATCTGGACGAGCATGGGTCAGCCCTGCAGCAAGGATGAAAACGGAAGGTAGCGCAGCATGTCACCGCGGGCGATAGGCTGCTGCGGGGGGTTGTCCACCAGGCCGTCGGCCCAGACGGTCGAGGTGAGCACCGCAGAATTCTGCGAGGCAAACAGCTCGGCCTCGCCTTGCGCGTTGAGCCGAACGCGCAGGTATTCGCGGCGCCTGTCGGGCTTGGGCCAATCGAACGCGGCGCGCACTGGCAGCGTCTGCACGGCGATTTGCCCGGCACCCTGCAAGGCGAGCAAAAAGGGGCGCACGAACAGCAAAAAGGTCACGAAGCTCGACACCGGATTGCCAGGCAGACCGATGAAGGCGGCTTTGCCCTGTTCTTCGCTGTGGCGCAGATGGCCGAAGGCCAGCGGCTTGCCGGGCTTCATGGCGATCTGCCACAGATCGAGCGCGCCTTCGGCTTGCACCGCGGGTTTGACGTGGTCTTCCTCGCCCACCGACATGCCCCCGGTGGACACCACCAGGTCGTGGCCCAGCGCCGCTTGGCGCAGCACCGCGCGGGTGGCATCGAATTGGTCGGGAACGATGCCGAAATCGGTCACCTCGCATCCCGCACTCTCCAGCAGGGCGCGGATGACAAAGCGGTTGGAGTTGTAGATGGCGCCGGGACGCAGCGGCTCGCCGGGCATGGCGAGCTCGTCGCCGGTGAACAATATCGCCACGCGCGGCTTGCGGCGCACTTGCAGCGAGGCGACTCCCACAGAGGCCGCAAGCCCGAGATCCTGCGGCCGTAGGCGTTGCCCGACTGCGAGCACCACACTGCCAGCCGCCACATCCAAGCCTCTCCGCCGCACCCAATCGCCGGCCTTGGGCGGCGCGTTGATGCGCACCGCATCGCCCTCGGCGGCACATTGCTCCTGCATCACCACAGCGTCTGCGCCCGGTGGAATGAGCCCGCCGGTAAAAATGCGCGCCGCCGTTCCCGGCTGCAAGGGCTGCGGCACGGCGCCGGCCGGAATGCGCTGGCTTACCGGCAAGCGGGCGCCCGCGGCAGACACCTCGGCGCTGCGCACGGCGTAGCCGTCCATCGCGGTGTTGTCAGCAGGGGGCACGTCGATGGTGGAACGCACCTCTTGCGCCAACACCCGGCCGAGGGCGGACGAGAGCGGCAGCGTCTCGGTCTCGCTGATCGGGCTCGCAGCGGCCAGCAGGCGCTGCAAAGCGACATCGGGATCGATCAAGGGCGAAGCTGGTGCAGTCATGGCAGGTACTCAAACTTGGGGGCATTGTCCGTCAACCAGTCGGTCACGGCAGACGGGTCGTTGATATCGAGGACGGCGGCAGGGGCGGGCTGCGGGAGTTGCTGCGGCGAGTCTGTGGCGATGGCGAGAACCTGCGCATCCTCGGGGTAGCACAGAGGGCGCCCGGTGCTGGCGCGCCACACTTCCACCTTGGGGAGCCGGGCCTGCTTGAAGCCTTCGACAAACACCCAGTCAGCGGCTGGATCGAGCATGGGCAAGAGATCGGGCGCCCCAAGCTCTTGCGGCTCTGGCAGACGGCGCTGCAGCGTGATCAGGCGGTCGGACGCGGCCAGCACCTCAAACGCGCCGGCCTCGCGGTGCCGCCAGGTGTCTTTGCCCGGATGATCGAACTCGAAGCGGTGATGCG
The DNA here is from genome assembly GCA_937927695.1 of uncultured Thiomonas sp. Classification (GTDB taxonomy): domain Bacteria; phylum Pseudomonadota; class Gammaproteobacteria; order Burkholderiales; family Burkholderiaceae_C; genus Thiomonas. The sequence continues at coordinate 10,143 of CALBRU010000001.1, forward strand.
CGTGTTTGAGCACCGACACCCGCAACCCCTGCTGCACGAACCGCTTGACCAGCGCCTCGACCAAGGTGGTCTTGCCACTGCCGGAAAACCCGGCAAATCCAACGACCTTCATCAGGAACCGGCCAGCCCCGCGCCGCAGTGCATCGCAATGTAGGACTTCACCGCCTCTACCTCAACCGGCATGACGGCAAAACGCTGCGGGCGGCGTTCGAGGTCTTCGAGCCCGGCCGGGCGCTGCGGCTCGATGCCCACGGCCTCTTGCAGGGTTTCGGGGAACTTGGCGGCCAGCGCGGTTTCGAGCACCAGCATGGGAATGCCGGGCTCCCGGTGCGCGCGCGCGACCTTCACGCCGTCGGCGGTATGGGTGTCGATCAGCCTTTGGCTGCCCTGCCACACGCTGCGGATGGTGGCGAGCCGGTCGGCATGGGTGCTGCTGCCCGAGGCGAAGCCGTAGTCGCTCGCAATCCTGGCAAACGCAGGATCGGACGAAAGGTCGAAAAAGCCCTTGCTCGGCAGTTCGCCCGCGAACAGCGCGTGCACGCGCGAAGCATCGCGCCCGAGCAGATCGAAGATGAAGCGCTCGAAGTTCGAGGCCTTGGAGATATCCATCGACGGACTGGAGGTGTGATGTGTTTCCGCCGATTTGCGCGGACGATAGACGCCGGTGCGGAAGAACTCGTCGAGCACGTTGTTTTCGTTGGTGGCCAACACCAACTTGCGGATCGGCAGACCCATCATGCGCGCCACATGCCCGGCGCAGATGTTGCCGAAGTTGCCCGACGGGACGGTGAAGCTCACCTGCTCGTCGTTGCTGCGCGTGGCCTGGAAGTAGCCGACGAAGTAATAAACGATCTGCGCCGCCAGCCGCGCCCAGTTGATGGAATTGACCGTGCCGATACGCCAGCGGCGCTTGAAGTCGAGGTCGTTGGACACGGCCTTGACCATGTCCTGCGCATCGTCGAACACGCCCTGCACCGCGATGTTGTGAATGTTGGCGTCGGCCAGCGAATACATCTGCGCCGTCTGGAACGCGCTCATCTTGCCGAAGGGCGAGAGCATGAACACGCGGATGCCGCGCTTGCCGCGCATGGCATATTCGGCCGCGCTGCCGGTATCGCCCGAGGTCGCGCCGAAAATGTTGAGTTCGCTGTGCTGGCGGGCCAGCGCGTACTCGAACAAATTGCCGAGCAACTGCATGGCCATGTCCTTGAAGGCCAGCGTCGGCCCTTCGGACAAGCCCAGCAGCGCCATGCCTGGGTCGCCTTTCAGCGGTTTGAGCGGCACGATCTCGGCATGGCCGCCGAACACCTCGGGCGTGTAGGTCTTGGCGATGAGCGCGCGCAGATCGTCCGCCGGAATGTCGGTGATGAAACGCGACAGGATTTCATAGGCCAGGTCGGCATAGGACAGCCCGCGCCATTGCGCCAGCGTGGCGCTATCGATCTGCGGATAGTGCTCGGGCAGATAGAGCCCGCCATCAGGCGCCAGCCCTTCGAGCAGGATGTCGGAAAAACCTCGGGTGGCGGACTCGCCGCGGGTGCTCAGATAACGCATCAGCGCAACTCCTCTTTGCGAATGCGCACGATGGGCGCGTGCACGCTAGGCAGTTTCTGCATGCGGCCGATGGCCGCATTCATGCGCGCCTCGACGGTGTCATGCGTGAGGATGATGAGGTCGGTCTGATGCTCGCCCTCCCCGGCCTCGCGCTGAATGAGACCATCAATGGAAATGCCCTCGTCCGCGAGGATACGGGTGAGGTCGGCCAGCACCCCGGTCTGATCGGCCACGCGCAGGCGCAGGTAATAGGCGGTGACCACCTGATCCATCGACAGAATGGGCAAGTCGCTCATCGCATCGGGCTGGAAGGCCAGATGGGGTACGCGGTGTTCGGGGTCGGCGGTGTGCAGTCGGGTCACGTCCACCAGATCGGCGATGACGGCGGAGGCCGTCGGCTCGGAGCCCGCACCCTTGCCGTAATACAAGGTCGGACCCACCGCGTCGCCCTGCACCACCACCGCATTCATCGCGCCTTCGACATTGGCGATCAGACGTGTGGCCGGTATCAGGGTGGGATGCACGCGCAACTCGATGCCCTGACCGGTGTTTTTGGTGATGCCCAGCAGCTTGATGCGGTAGCCGAGTTGCTCGGCGTAACGGATGTCTGCGGCCTGCAGCGCGGTAATGCCTTCGACATAGGCTTTGTCGAATTGCACTGGCACGCCGAACGCGATGGCGCAGAGAATGGTCGCCTTGTGCGCCGCGTCCACGCCTTCGATGTCGAAGGTCGGATCGGCCTCGGCATAGCCCAGCGCCTGCGCCTGCTTGAGCACGGTGGCGAAATCCAGCCCCTTGTCGCGCATCTCGGACAGGATGAAATTGGTCGTGCCGTTGATGATGCCCGCGATCCATTCGATACGGTTGCCCGCCAGCCCTTCGCGCACCGCCTTGATGATGGGAATGCCGCCGGCCACGGCGGCTTCGAAGGCCACCATCACGCCCTTGGCCTGCGCCGCGGCGAAGATTTCGTTGCCGTGCATTGCCAGCAACGCCTTGTTCGCCGTCACCACATGCTTGCCCGCAGCGATGGCCGCCAGCACCAACTCGCGCGCCGGGCTGATGCCACCCATGAGTTCGACCACGATGTCGATGTCGGGCCGGGTCGCCAAAGCCATGAAATCCGTGGTAATGGGCAGGGCGTCCCCTAAAGCGGCTCGCGCCTTGTCGGGGTTGCGCGCGGCAATCGCCGCGAGGGCAATGCCACGCCCGGCACGGCGCTGCAGCTCTTCCTGGTTGCGCGCCAGCACCTTGACCACACCGCTGGCAACGGTGCCCGCGCCGAGAAGGGCAATCTGTAAAGGTTTCATAGAGAACAGGAGAGGAAATCAAGCCGAGGCCGAGGCAACAGCGCGACTGCGCTTGCGGAGGGTTTCGAGAAAGCGCGCGATCCTGCCGATGGCTTCCGTCAGATCGTCGGCATTGGGCAAAAAGACGAGCCGGAAATGATCGGGCTGCGGCCAGTTGAAGCCGGTTCCCTGCACGATCAACACTTTTTCCTGCGCCAGCAGGTCGTAGGCGAATTGCTGGTCGTCCGCGATGGGGTAAATCTTGGGATC
>CALBRU010000002.1 GCA_937927695.1 uncultured Thiomonas sp.
CGCGCGCCCTTGCGCACCAGCCCGAACATCGCCGTGGCGACGAGCAGCGCCACGCCAAACGTGTAAACCGGCACGGCGATCTGCATCAGCCGCTGCGGTGGCACCTGCGCAGTGACGAACAGCACCAGAAAGCCGATGGCCAGATTGCGCAGATGATCGTCGAACGGCACATGCGCGTCCTGCAAGGCGGAGAACAGCACGATGCAGCCGATGGCCACCAGCCAGAGCAGACCGGCAAGCAGCGGGCCGTCGAAACCGGTGAAATACGGGCGCACCCGCCGCCAGAGCGGTGGACCGCCGAAGGTCGCACTCATAGCCGCACTCCTTCCGATTCATCACTCACATCGGCCCGGGAGCCGAAGCGGGTGAACAGCGGCGCACGCAGCCCACCCGTGCAGGCGGTGCGCGGGTAGCTGCCCACGGCATCCGCGTCGAAGGCGGTGGGCTGAGCGCGCGCCGGGGCCGACGCCGCCTTCGCGGCAACCCCCGCGGCAGCCGATCCAGAAGCGGCGCCCGCCGGGCCGGACGCCGCCGGAACAGGCGCAGGCTGGGCGCCGGGAATGGGCGGCACGCCTTCGCGCTCGCCGGCATAGGCAAACTGCACCGGCTGCGGCTTGGCGCCGCTGATCTTCTCGATTTCCTCGTCGGTAGGGTAGAGGCCAAGCAGGTGATAATCGAGCGCCTTGCGCGCGATGGGCGCGGCCGCAACCCCACCAAACCCGGCGTTTTCCACGATCATCGCCAGGGCGATCACCGGGTTTTCCGCCGGGGCGTACACCACATACAGCGCGTGGTCGCGCAGATGATGGGCGATGTCCTTGGCGTCATAGGTCTGGTTCTGCCCCACGCTGAACACCTGCGCCGTGCCGGTCTTGCCCGCTGTGGTGTAGGGCGCGCCCTTGAAGGCTTCGGCCGCGGTGCCGCCGGTCTGGTTCACCGCCATCATGCCGCCGTGCACCACCTGCCAGTACGCCGGATTGAGGTCGATGCGCTGAGCCACTGGCGCGACCACCGGCGTGAAGCGGCGCGTGCCCATGTCTTCGATCGCACGCACCACGCGCGGCTCGTAGCGCGTGCCCTGATTGGCCAGCGTGGACAGCGCCGTGGCCATCTGCAGCGGGGTGAAGCTGTTATAGCCCTGGCCGATGCCCAGGCTGATGGTGTCGCCGGGATACCAGCGCTGCTGCCCCGGGCTGCGAAAGGCCTTGCGCTTCCATTCGCGCGAAGGCAGCACGCCCTTGGCCTCGCCCTTGAGATCGATGCCGGTGGCTTGGCCGAAGCCGAACTGCTGCGTCCACTTGGCCATGCCGTCCACGCCCCAGTCGTGCGCCACCATGTAGAAATACACGTCGCACGACACCTGAATGGCCTTGTGCATGTCCACGATGCCATGCCCGCCCGGCACGTCGTCGCGGAAGCGGTGCCCGGCGAACATGAAGAAGCCGGGATCGTGAAAACTCCATTGCGCGGTGCGGATGCCTTCGGTCAGCGCGCCCGTCGCCAAATAAGGCTTGTACGTCGAGCCCGGCGGAAAGGTGCCGCGCAGCACGCGGTTGAGCAGCGGCCGGTCGGGCGAGGTGTTGAGCGCGTCCCAGTTGGCCTGATCGATGCCGTCGACGAACAGATTGGGATCGAAGGTCGGCATCGACACGAACGCCAGCACCTCGCCGTTGCGCGGATCGATGGCTACGCAAGCCCCGCGCCGCTTGCCGTAGAGGTCTTCGATGAGCTTTTGCAGGCGGATATCGACTCCGAGCACCAGATTCTGCCCCGGCGTGGCGGCCACGGTCTTGATCTTGCGCACCGGCCGCCCCACCGCATTGACTTCGACTTCCTCATAGCCGGTGATGCCATGCAGCTGCGTCTCGTAAGCCTGCTCCACACCCAGCTTGCCGATATGGTCGGTACCGAGGTAGTTGCTGGCGTCGTCGCTGTCGTCGATGCGCTGCTGCTCGGCCTGGTTGATGCGGCCGATATAGCCCAGCAGATGACAGCCCAGCGCGCCCAGCGGATAGTTGCGAAACAGCCGCGCTCGCACATTCACGCCCGGAAAACGAAAGCGCTGCGCCACAAAGCGAGCCACCTCGTCATCGTTGAGCTTGTTGAGAATCGGCAGCGACTGAAAGCGCCGCGACTGCCCCAGCAGATTGTTGAAGCGCCGCTCGTCGAACGGCGTGATGGGCACGATGGACTTGAGCGCATCGATGGTGTCCTGCAAGCTGCCCTTTACCTTCGATGGCGTGATTTCCAGCGTGTAAGCCGCGTAGTTGTTGGCCAGGATGATGCCGTTGCGGTCGAGAATCAGCCCGCGCTGCGGCGGAATCGGCACCAGCGCGATGCGGTTGTCCTGCGCCTGGGTCGAAAACTGCCGATGCCGCACCACCTGCAGCCACACCCAGCGACCGATCAGCAGCGCAAAGCTCAGCACCACCACGGCCGCGGCCAGAATCAGACGGCGGCGAAAGCGAAACAGCTCGCGTTCGATGTTGCGCAGCTCGGTCATCGCAAAGAGGCGTAAATGGAGATTGAGCCCGTTGCGGGCACAAGGTTCAGCACGGTCGCCATCACAAAGGCCGATTGCGGTCGGAATCCGGTGCGCGCCGCTGCGGCGCCAGCAACAGCCAGGACAGCAAGGGCCACAGCGCCGCCTGCACAAACGGCGCCAGCAAAAATACCCAGCCCGGAAAGCTGCCGCCGGCCCACATGCCCACCAGCAGCAACAACACCTGCGTGGCCACAAATAGCGGCAGCACATGCAAAGCCTGCTGCAGCGGCCCAAACCACAGCAGCCGTCGGTGCAGCGTGATGGCGAAATAGCTCAGCACCGTGTAGATCAGCGCATGCTGTCCCAGCACCGAACCCTGCTGCACATCCACCGCCAGCCCCAGCACGAACGCCACGGCCATGCCCACGCGGCGCGGTTGATGCACATTCCAGAACACCAGGGTGAGCGCGACCAGATCGGGCATCCACGCCAGACGGCCCAGCGGCAGAAAGTCGATCAGCAGCGCCACCAGCAGACTCAGCGCGATGAACCAGGGGTTGACCGGCAGCAACAACACCTCGCGCGCACCGCCCGCCGGGGCTCGTGCGGAAGGCATGGCGCCCTGATCGGAACGACGGCGGCGGGGCAGGAAAGACACGGCAGTCAGATCAGTGTGAAGCGGCAGCGGCAGGCTTGGGCGCCGCCTTGCCCGACTTTTGCACCTGCAGCTCGGCGGCCTTGGCCTGCGGCCCCGCCACCAGCGGCGTGAGCGGCTGAAGCACCAGCACATGCCGCCCACCTTCGACATCGGCAAGCGGCGCGCACATCACCCGGGCAAACGCGGTATCGCGCTGGCGCGTTACGGCAGTCACCCGCGCTACGCGCAGGCCCGCCGGATAGATGCCGTCCACCCCGCTGGTCACCAGCACATCGCCCACGCGCACATCGGCGGCAGCGGGCATCCAGCGCAACTCCATGCCGCCCTGGCCCAGCCCCGGCTCGCCGTACACCACGCCGCGTTCGCCGGTGCGCTGGTTCTGCACCGGCACCACGGCGTCGCGGTCGGTGATGAGGGTGACTTCGGCGCTCCAGGGGTAGTCGCGCGTAACTTGGCCGAGCAGCCCGGTTTCGTCGATCACCGGCGAGCCGAGTTCGACGCCCTGCAGGCTGCCGCGGTCGATCACCACGGTGCGGCTGAACGGATCGCTGGCCTGCGCGCTGATCTGCGCGGCCACCGACTTGGGCGGCAGGCTCTGCTGCAACCGGAGCAGACCGCGCAGGCGGTTGTTTTCCAGCCGCAACTGCGCCTCCATCTGGGACTGCAAGGACAGCGCCACATTGGCGCGTTGCAGTCGGCTGATTTCAGCTTGCGCCTTGGCCGGCGCTTCAAGATAGCCGCTCAGTTGCCGCGACCAGTCCACCGGCGCCTGCGCCATGCGCTGCAAGGGATAGATCGCCACCGACAGGCCCTGGCGCAGCATGGGCGTGACCTTGAACCGCACATCCAGCGCCATCAGCAAAATGGCCAGCGCGGAGAACAACACCAGCCGCGTGAGCGCAGAAGGCCCCTGCCGGAAAAACGGCGGCGGAGTGCGCTCGAGTGTGCTGTAGGCCATGACCAGGAGAGAAGAACGCCGGGCTGCAAACGCCCGCATCGCGCGAGGCCCAGGCCGCGCGCTGGGAAAAAACGCCGCTTACTCCGAGGTGAAAATGGTGCCCAGCCGATCCATCCGCTCCAGCGCCATGCCGCTACCACGGGCCACGCAGGTCAGCGGGTCTTCGGCCACCAGCACCGGCAGGCCGGTTTCTTCGGCCAGCAGGCGGTCGAGGTCGCGCAGCAGCGCACCGCCGCCAGTGAGCATCATGCCGCGCTCGGCAATGTCGGCGCCGAGTTCGGGCGGGGTTTGTTCGAGCGCGTTTTTCACCGCCGAGACGATCTGGTTGAGCGGATCGGTCAGGGCTTCGAGAATTTCGTTGGAACTGATGGTGAAGCTGCGCGGCACGCCTTCGCTCAGGTTGCGGCCCTTCACTTCCATTTCCTTGACCTCGGAGCCGGGGAAGGCCGAGCCGATTTCCTTCTTGATGGCTTCGGCCGTGGGCTCGCCGATCAACATGCCGTAATTGCGGCGGATGTAGTTGATGATGGCCTCGTCGAACTTGTCGCCGCCCACGCGCACGCTGCCCTTGTACACCGTGCCGCCCAGCGAAATGACGCCGACCTCGGTGGTGCCGCCGCCGATGTCGACGATCATCGAGCCGGTGGCTTCGCTCACCGGCAGCCCGGCGCCGATGGCCGCGGCCATGGGCTCCTCGATCAGGAAGACGCGCCGGGCGCCGGCCGCCTCGGCCGACTCCTGGATGGCGCGGCGCTCCACCGCGGTGGAGCCCGAGGGCACGCAGACGATGACCAGCGGGCTGGCGAAGCTGCGGCGGTTGTGCACCTTG
>CALBRU010000003.1 GCA_937927695.1 uncultured Thiomonas sp.
GCACCCTGTCGTCGCGGGTGCGCGATCTGTTCGAGCGCGCCCTGCGCGATATCGAAAACTGGGACCGCTCAGCCATCTCCCAGCTCGACAGTCAGGTGCGCGAGCGCAAAAAGCAACTCAACCGCCGACTCACCACGCTGCAACGCATCGAAGACACCAAAGACAGCCTGCACGACCGCATTGACGAATTGCAAAAGCAAATCGCCCAGATCGACATGCTGCAACGCGGGCTGAGCGATCAGGTACACCGCTTGATCGCCGCGTAACGCTCGCCGCAAAGGGCTGGCACAATGCGGCGCTCAATTCGCTTGAGCGCCGCCGCGCCGCAGTGTCGATCTGCCCACCGTGCCCGATTCAGCCCCAGCCGCCCCCCACACTCTTGCAGCGCCAACCCTGCCGCATTTCGCCAGCCGTCTGGTGCAGTGGCAGCGCCAGCATGGCCGGCACGATCTGCCCTGGCAGGTGCGCGATCCCTACCGGGTCTGGCTGTCGGAGATCATGCTGCAGCAGACGCAGGTTGCCACGGTCATTGATTACTACGCGCGTTTCACGGCCCTGTTTCCCACGGTGCAGGCACTCGCCGCGGCGCCTGAAGATGCCGTGCTGGCCGCCTGGAGCGGGCTGGGCTACTACCAGCGCGCCCGCAATCTGCACCGGTGCGCGCAGATCGTGGTCGAAACGCATGGCGGCGCATTCCCGCAAACGGCGCAAAGCCTCGCCATGCTGCCGGGCATTGGCCCCTCCACGGCGGCGGCGATTGCCGCGTTCTGCTTCGACGAGCGCGCCGCCATTCTCGACGGCAATGTGCAGCGCGTGCTCTGCCGCAGTCACGGCATCGACGATCCGGTTCCCAACACGGCCACCACGCGCAAGCTCTGGTCGCTCGCACGCAGCCTGCTGCCCGAGGCGCAAGACATGGCCGCCTATACGCAGGGGCTGATGGATCTGGGCGCCACCGTGTGCAAGCCGCGTCAGCCTGCCTGCACCGAATGTCCTTTTGCCACGGATTGCCGCGCCCATTTGGCGGGCGATCCGCAGCGCCTGCCCGTGCGCAAGGCGGCGCGCAAAAGCCGCCCGCAGCGCAGCACCGTCATGCTTTGGTTGCGCAACTCGCCGGACGGTCTTTGCTGGCTGGAAAAGCGCCCGCAACTGGGCCTCTGGCCAGGGCTGTGGAGCCTGCCGCAATTCGATGCGACCGAGCAGGCGCTGCAGTTCGCCGCGCAAATCGGACGAGTGATCGGCCAACGGGAACTGGCGCCGTTTCGCCATGCGTTCACCCATTTCGAGCTGACCGTGCACCCCTTGCTCGTCGATGTCCAGGCCCAGCCCAGGGCCGCGGAGCCACAAGGCCAGTGGCTCGATCTTGAACAGGCCGCGCGGCTGGGGCTGCCCGCGCCCGTGCGCAGTCTGTTGCTGCAGCAAGTTCCGCCTGCTGACGCTCCACCCCCGGCCGTGCTGCACAAATGAACGGAGCAGACGACATTACCTTGTTCGGCGTCGACTTCAGCAGTGCGCCCAGTCGGCGCAAACCCATTGTGATCGCGCGGGGACGGCTGGCTCAAGACCCATCGCACACCGTGATCCTGCAGGACTTCACCCGGCTCGACACGCTGGCGTCGTTCGGTCAGTGGCTGCAGACGCCCGGCCCCTGGATCGGCGCCTTCGACCTGCCGTTCGGCTTGCCGCGCGAGTTGATCGACACCCTGCGCTGGCCAGGCCATCGGCAAGACGAAGCCACGCTGCCTTGGGAACGACTGATCTCGCATTTGCGCCAGCAGAGCCGCGCGCAACTGCGTGAAGTCTTCCGCAGCTTTTGTGCCGCCCGTCCTGCAGGGGCGAAATTCGCCCACCGCGCCTGCGATCAGCCCGCGGGGTCTTCGCCGTCGATGAAATGGGTGAATCCAGATCGGAAGAGCACACGTCTGAACTCCAGTCACTAGCTTATCTC
>CALBRU010000004.1 GCA_937927695.1 uncultured Thiomonas sp.
TTTCCTGGCCGCATTGCCCGCAGACCGGGGCGTCCTTCAGACGGTCTTCGGGAACGCGGTTGAGCGTGGCACAGTGGGGGCAGACGATGAGCATGGCGATTGTTCCAAATAGCAATACGCCGAATATGCGGCAGGGCCAGACGGTTTTCAACCCAGAGGTTTAGAGAACCCCGCCGGGCCGCCCCAAGGGGTTCTCGCCCCCTGGGGGGAGAGCCGAGCGTCGCGAGGCTTTCGGGGGGGCTGGGCAGAGAACCCCGCCGGGCCGTCCCAAGGGGTTCTCGCCCCCTGGGGGGAGAGCCGAGCGCCGCGAGGCTTTCGGGGGGGGGGCCTACTAAAGCCGCGAACGGGCAAATACGCTGCGGTGTCGCTGCGCGCGGAACTGCCAGACCAGCAGGGCAAAGCCGACCAGCGGCAAGAGCAGATCGCCGGGCCGGAACACGCTGACCGCGCCCGCCGCTGTTCCCAGCAGTGCCCCGACGATCCAGACCGTGGGCCCGAGCAGCGCAGCCAGCCGCATGCCAATGCCGCCCCAGGCGCTGGCCACGCCCACCGCGGCAAACCCTGCGGCGGCCAGACCGATCTGAAAATCGGCCGGGTCTGGGGCGGCGTGCGGCAGCAGATGCTGCAGGCTCACGCCCAGAAAACCCACGCCGACGGCGCATAGCAAAAACCAGCGCAGCAGCACTTGCGCCACCCGCAGATCATGCCGCGCGCGTTTGCTGGTGAGCAAGGCCAGCGCTCCGAGCACGAGGCCGATCACGATCAGGGTGAAGGTGCGGTAGTGCAGCGCCTGTTGCGCAAACAGCGGCCAGAATGCGGTCATGCCGTCTCCTCGTTGTTTTAGTGCGCTGCGTCCGACTCTGAGCGCCCCCCGGGTTGGGCTGCACCCAGCCCGTCCCCCTGGAGGGTCAAGGAAACTTGGGGCGGCCCAGCGTTTCCTTGAGAGCGGTCTTCTATGCCCACGTCGAGCGCCACCAGGAACCGCGACACCATGTTGTAAGTGGCGACCACGCCGACGAGCTCGATCACTTGCTTGGGCGACAGCAAGGCGCGGACGGCGGCGAAATGCGCTTCGCTGACCCGCACGCGCCGGGTCATGTCGTAGGTGAGCGCCAGCACTGCGCGCTCGCGGGTGGAGAACGCCAGCCGGTTTTCCACCGCCGCAGGAATGTCGTGCAGCAGCGCGAGCTGCTCGGCGCAGCCGCCGGCGGCCAAAAACAGCGGGGCGTGATGCATGAATTCATACTCGGCCCCATTGAGTCGCGCCACGACGCAAATGGCCAGTTCGCGCAAATCGGTTTCGAGTTCCAGCTCGCCGCGCACCGCGCCCAGCAGGCCATTCCAGCCGCGCGCAAATGCGGGACTGTGCAGCAGCATGCGGTCGAGGTTGAGCAGTTCACCGCCGCGCCGCTGGCGTATGGCGGCCACCAGTTCTTCGGGCTCGGCGTGGTGTTGCGGCAGATAGGCGATGCGCGGCATGATGGAGAGATGATGAAAGTGCAATGGCTGGACTGTAGCCCCGCTTGGGCGCTGAGGCCAGCCGCTTCAGTGCGCCGCTCCGGTCATCCGGGCAGGGTTCAGACGCTGGCGTTGTGCGCGAGTGCGGCGAGTTGCCTGAGGCCGTCGATGGCGCGCACGCCGTACCAGCTGGCCCATTCTCCGGGGATGCAGCGCACTGCCGGGTGCAAGCCGCGCGCGGCGAGCAGGCTGTGCACTTCGGCCACATGCCGGGCGCCGAAGCGATAGGGCTCGCTGGACAGCAGCACCTCGTCCACCGCGCCGAGCCAGTCTGCCGACCAGTCGAACACCGGATAGCGGGTGCGGCCGGGCTGATGCAGACCATCACCGCCCAGCACCTCGGGCAGGGTGTGCCAGCGCACGGCGGCGAGGCTTTGGCTGATGTAGGTGTCGCGCGCGACGGTCATCCACGGATCGCGCCAGATGAGGT
>CALBRU010000005.1 GCA_937927695.1 uncultured Thiomonas sp.
TGCCGTCGCTGAAAATCTCTGCCCTCGCCGGCGCCGTCGCGCTCGGCCTGGCCGGGCTGGCCTGGTGGGCGCCGCGATTGCGCGTGAGCGTGGTCTGGGCCGCCGTCATCGGCATGAGCTGGGCGCTGGTGGTGTGTGGCTCACGCACGGGCATGGTGCAGGCGCTCGTGGCGTCGGTGCTGGTGCTGATCGCGATACGCGGCGCCTGGCGCAGCCCGCGCTGGGCGGCGCTGGTGGCGGTGCCGGTGCTGTATGCGCTGTGGTGGCTGGCGTTGCGCGAAGCCGATCACCTCGGCTGGATCAGCTTTCTCGATGCCGTGACGCGCCAGCTCGACCAGCCCGTCAATGCCCGCGCGCTGATCTGGCGCAACGCGTGGCAGGTGTTCGAGCATCTGCCCTGGTTCGGCGCGGGCTGGGGGCAACTGGGCTGGGGGCTGCAACACGCGGCCATTCATCATGCCCTGCACCCACTGCCGCTGGACAATATCGACAACGCGCACGATCTCATTCTGCAACTGTTGGCCGAAACCGGGCTGGTAGGCACTCTGCCCATTGTGATCGTCGCCCTGGCCTGGCTGTGGCGTTCGGCCCGGGGCTGGATGCAACAGGGCCGCGCCGCGCCGAACGTCGCCGCGCCCATCGCCCTCACCGCCTGGATGGGCGTGGCGTTTCTGGGCCTGCACAGCCTGGTCGAATATCCCCTGTGGTATCTCTATTTCCTCTGGGTGTTTGCCTTTCTGGCCGGATGGATGGACGGGTTCGGCCGCGGTGAGGCCGCCCCGGTCGCTCTAACCTTACCCCGCCCTGCGGCGCTGGCCGTGGGCGCGCTGGCCGTTGCACTGGTCGCCAAGGCGGGCTACGACTACAACGTCACCAACACGGCGTACTCCGCAGATCGCGTGGCGGCCGGTGCGGCCATCCGGCAGGCTCAGCGCAGCGATCTGTTCTTCCGGCCGCTAATCGGCTTTGCCGTGGCCAGCGGCCTTCAGGTGCGCGCCGCCGACTCTCACGCCGAACTGCTGCGCGAGCAGGCCGAGATTGATCGCGTCAGCCATGCCTATGGCGATCCCAATCTGCTCATCCGGCGCATTCTGCTGCTCAGCCGCCTCGGTCACGCGCAGCAGGCGCTGGCGCTGGCGCGCTACACCGCCAGTTCGTTCTGGCTGTATGCCCCTGGACTGGTCAAACAGTTTCCCGCGCAGTCCGCGCTAGCCGGTCTGTCTGCAGCGCAAACCGCACCCTTGCTCGAAGCCTTGAAGCAAGCCCCCGTGCTGCGACGAGTTGTGGTACCGGTCAATCACTGAACTCACCTCCCGCTGCGCGCGGGTGGTGTGCATGATTTGTCACAACGATCATCGTGCCGCTTGTCGGGGTCTTTTGACGCGGCGCAAAATAGACACTTACTCTAAAGATTTCCCATGCCTTCCCTCGCCCGAGTTCAGTCGATGTTGACCCAACCCGCCTTTCGGGAGGGGGTGCGCGATATGCGCGCCGTGTCTCTGGGCATCGCTGCCTGGGGATTGGTGACAGGCGTCGCCATGGTGAAGTCGGGGCTCAGCGTGCAACTGGCGCTGGCCATCAGTCTGTTCGTGTTTGCGGGCAGCGCCCAACTCGCCGCTCTGCCGCTGATCGCAGCTGGAGCGCCGCTCTGGCTGATTCTGGGCACCGCGTTTTGCGTCAATCTGCGTTTTGTCGTCTTCAGCGCGCAAATGCGCCCCTACTTCGAGCAAGTGCCGCGGTGGCGCCGTCTGGCCTACGGCTACCTGATCGGCGACCTGAACCAGGTGCTGATGATCCGGCGCCATCCCCACCCCACCCACGATCCGCAGCAGGCGCAATACTTTCTCGGCGTGTCGCTGACCAACTGGGTCGCCTGGCAGATTCCCTCGGTGCTCGGTATTGCGATGGCACAGCACATTCCCGGCAGTTGGGGACTGGCGTTTGCTGGCACGTTGGCGCTGCTGGGCATCGTGCTCTCGCTGCTGGCCGACCGCACGATAGCCGGAGTGATCATCGTCGCCTCGGCCTTGAGTGCGCTGCTATTCTGGCTACCGCTACGGCTGAATCTGGTGGCAGCCATCGTCGGCGCGCTGATTGTGGGCATGGCGTGGGAAGCCTGGAGTAGCCGCCAACTCACCGCGAGCGCTGTGCTCGACGGCACCAAACCTTGAGAATCGAGCGGCCATGACCTTGTTCCAGCAGATCGCTCTCGTGGTCGGCATGACGGCCGTGACGGTTCTGAGCCGCAATCTGTTTTTGCTCTCTCGCAAAGCCATGCCCTTGCCCGCGCGCGTCAAGATTGCACTGCGCTTCGCCCCCGCAGCAGCGCTGGCCGCCGTGGTGGCGCCCGAGTTGTTTTTACTCACCCCTCTCGGGCCGCCCTGGGTGAAACTGGGCGCCGCCGTCATTGCAGCGGGTTACTTTTTCGCACGCCGGGGCATTCTGGGCACCATACTCAGCGGCATGGTCGCCTATTGGGCCTTGAGTTGGATCAGTCACACCTGGGCTTGAGAACAAAGGCGGGCAAGGTTTGCTTGCGCGTCGTCGTATTACGGGTGATGTGGTGTGAGGTCGGCCCCACCCTTATGTCGGTGACACAGGTTCCAGCGATTTTTACCCTGCTGTTTCGCCACATACATGGCGTCATCGGCACGTTGCAGCAACTCGAAGCTGCTGCGCGCGTGCGTGGGAGCGGCCGCCACACCGATACTGGCCGTCACCCGCATGCCTGAGAGCAAGTCGTAGCCCGCCGCCGCGCACACCTCGACGAGCTTGGCCGCGAGCGACTGCGCTGCCGACAGATCGGCCACGGCGCTGAGCGCCACGAATTCATCGCCGCCGATGCGGCCTATGGCGTCGTCGCGCCGCAACACGTCCTGCATGGCGTGCGCCACCTGCACCAGCAGGCGGTCGCCGCGCACATGGCCGAGGCGGTCGTTGATCTGCTTGAAGCCGTCGAGATCGATGAAGCACAGGGCGAGCATGTCGTCGCGGGTGCGTCGCGCCAGCGCGGTATCGAGACGCTCCATGATGGCGCGGCGGGTGAGCACTCCGGTCAGCGCGTCGCGCTCGGCGCGGTGCAGCAGCCGGGCGTGGGTATCGATCTGATGGGTGATGTCGCGCACGAAGGTCAGCAACGAAACCACGCGCCGTTCCTCGTCGCGCAGCGCCGACAGCGTCCATTCCACCCAAATCCGCCGCCGGTCCTTGCGAATGTATTGCGCCTGCTCCACCCAAGTGTCAATCTCCCCACTCAGCAAACGCTCGTAAACCGCCAGGGTGCGCGCACGCTCCTCCTCGGGCACCCCCATGGCCAGGCGATGCGTGCCCAGACGTTCGGCCTCGGAGTAGCCCAGAATGGCCTCGGCCGAACGCGACCAGCGCGTGACGATGAGTTCGGCGTTGCTCTCGATCACGCCCCAGGGCAGATTGTCCAGCGCCTGTTCGAGCAGCCAGTTCGAGCGTTTGAGCGCCATCGCAGCGGTGACGTCGTCGTGCACATCGTGCGCAATGGTGTAGATGGCTTCGATGCGCCCGCCCGCGCCCCGCTCGGGAAACACCTGGATGCGCGCCCAGCGCGGCGGATCGAGATGCCGAAGCAGACGCAGGTAATCGGCCTGCTGGCCCGCAAAACCCCGCTCGAACGCGGGCTGCGCGGCAGTCCAGG
>CALBRU010000006.1 GCA_937927695.1 uncultured Thiomonas sp.
GAAGCGCCGCCCGAACCGCAGGCAAGCACCGTGCCCGTGACGGCGGGTCTGCGCTGGAGCAACATTCCACTCGATCAGCCGACCTATCAGGGATTTCTGCCGCTGACGGCGCAGGCCTACAGCCCGGCGCCCCGAACTCCCGCACAACAAGCGCCTGCGCGCGATGAAGAGGCCGAGTCTGACGAGGCGTTGACGCCCGCCGAATCGCCCGATGACCTGTTGCCCGAAGACGACCTTGCTGCGGACGAGATCTCGCCCACCCAATCTGCTCTCGATCCCGACGCCGCACCGCTGTCCGAGTTCAACCTGAACGACGCGCTCAACTATCAATTCGAGAGCGAAGACCGTCCGCAAAACGCGCCCGCACTCGCCGCAAAACCGGTGGAAGCGGAGCCCGAATTTATCCGCAAAGCCCGCCGCCAGGCCTTCTGGAGCAGCACGCCTGCCCGCGCAGCGCTGACCGTCATCAGCCTGCTGTTGCTTCTGATACTTGTCGCTCAGGCCGCGCTGACTTGGCGCGACACCCTGGCGCAGCAATACCCGAACAGCCGCCCCTGGCTGCAACAGCTCTGCCAGATGACCAGTGGCTGCGAACTGGCCGCTCCGCGCAACCTCGATGCCCTGGTCATCGACTCCTCCACGCTCAGCCCGGCCGACAGCGGCTTGCAACTCAGCGTGTTGCTGCGCAACCGATCCGAGCACGCCGTGGCCTGGCCCGCGCTGGAGCTGACCCTGACCAATGCGCAGGACATGATCCTGCAACGCAAAGTGATACAAGCCGCGCAGTACCTCCCCGAAGCGCAGGCCACCCATCGCACCCTGACAGAGGGCCTGGCCGCCGGTCAGCAGGTGCAATTGCTACTGCGCCTCAAAGTCGACGGCGCCGCCCCGTCGGGTTACAAGCTGGTGCTGTTCTACCCCTGACGTTTATTTCTGACCCGCCGGGCTTGGCAGGTTGAAAACGTCGTCGAGCGCGGCCCGGTAGCTATCGCTGACCATGAGCTCGTCCCATTGCAAGGGCGGCTGGGTGGGCAGCAGATCGAAGCGGCGCTGTGCGCTGCGGACATCGGGCGTCCACTACCCGCGCTCCAGCGCCTGATCAAGTTCGCGCAGCAGCGCATCGAGCGGTCGGCCGTTATCGACCACGCTCTGGTTGCACACCAGCATCGCGTCGCATCCGGCCTGCAAACCCTGCAGTGCGGCCTGGCTGAGACTTTGGCCCTCGGCCCGCGCCGCGGCCATGCCGAGGTCGTCGCTGAGTATCGCGCCGGTAAAACCGATGCGCTCGCGCAGCACGTCCCGCAGCCACACAGGGCTGAATCCTGCGGGCAGCGCATCCACCTCGGGATAGATCACATGCGCCGGCATGACCGCGCGCAGCCCGGGCGCCAGCCATCGATAAGGCGCGGCATCGGCGCTGAGAATGGCGTCGAGGGTGCGCGCGTCGTGCGCCACGGCCAGATGCGTGTCGGCACGCACATAGCCGTGGCCGGGAAAATGCTTGGCGCAATGCGCCATGCCGGCACGCGCCAAACCCAGCATCAGGCTTTGCGCCAGCACCGTCACCACCCGCGCATCGGCGTGAAATGCGCGATCACCGATCACGCTGGAGCCACCCCAATCGAGATCGAGCACGGGCGTGAAGCTGAAATCCACCCCGCAAGCCCGCAGCTCCGAGGCAAGAACGAAGCCGCACGCCGCCGCGCGCCGCATGGCGCCTGGGGCATCAGCCATCCAATGCGCCCCAAGCTCGCGCATCGCCGGAAGTGCCGTGAAGCCATCGGTGCGAAAGCGCTGTACCCGCCCGCCCTCGTGATCGACCGCGATCAGCAGATCAGGGCGTACCGCCTTGATCTGCGCGCACAGCGACAAGAGCTGCCTGCGACTCTCCCAGTTGCGCGCAAACAGCACCACCCCGCCCACCAGCGGATTGCGCAGGCGCTTTCGGTCGGCGGCGCCGAGTTGCAGCCCGGCCACATCGAGGATCAACGGGGAGTGCATCAGCAGTTGCATGTCTTTCGCCTCAGTCAGGACGAGTCACTTCAGCTACAACCATGGCCAGCGCGGTATCGGCCTCATCGGACACCGAGACCAGGAACCGCAGCGAACGGGCCTCGCACCAGTCTTTGAGCGCGTCATGCAGCACGATGATCGGCTGCCCGCTGGGAAGTTTGAGAATCTCGCAATCGCGCCAGCGCATGGGGCTATGAATGCCCAGGCCGATGGATTTGGAGAACGCTTCCTTGGCGGCAAACCGCGTGGCCAGGTAGTTGATGCCGCGCTGGCGCACCTTGGCCATGCGGCGCTCATACTCGGCCAGCTCGGCGGCGCCGAGCACCCGCTGCGCGAAACGGTCGCCGTTGCGCTGCACCGCGGCGTCCATGCGCGCAATGGAGCAGACATCGGTGCCGATGCCGTAGATCATGAATGCGTTGCCACCGCCTGCGCGATCACCGCCTGAAAGTCACGCACCGATTGCTTCAGCCCGACGAATACCGCATGGCCGATGAGCGCATGGCCGATATGCAGCTCGCTCACCTCAGGCAGTGCGGCAATGGCCGGCGTGCTCTGCAGACTCAGGCCGTGGCCCGCGTTGGTCTGCAGGCCCAGGCTGCGCCCCAGCTTCAGGCCCGCGACGATGCGATCGAATTCGCGTTGCCGCGCGGCCTCGTCTGCGGCATCGAAAGCGTTGGCGTAAGCGCCGGTGTGCAGCTCGATGCAGGGCGCACCGGCCTGGGCGCTGGCCTCGATTTGCCGGATGCTGGGCTCGATGAACAGGGAAACGCGGCAGCCGAAATCGGCCAGACGAGCGCAGGCCTCGCGCACGCGGTCGAACTGCCCCGCCACATCCAGCCCGCCCTCGGTAGTCACTTCCTGCCGGCGCTCGGGCACCAGGCAGACCATCTGCGGACGTACTCGACAGATGATGTCGAGCATCTCCGGGGCGAGCGCAGACTCGAAATTCAACGGCGCCGAAAGGGTGGTTTTAAGCCGCTCGACATCGGCATCGCGGATGTGGCGACGGTCCTCGCGCAGATGGAAGGTGATGATGTCCGCCCCGGCTTCGACCGCCTGCTGCGCCGCCAGCACGGGATCGGGAAAACTGCCTCCGCGCGCGTTGCGCAGCGTGGCGACATGGTCGATATTCACCCCGAGCAGCGGCGCAGCATCGGAGGGGCAAGCCATTGGGTTCATAACTTGTGGAGATCAATGAGCAGCTGGCGGGTGCGCAGCATCTGTCCCGAAAGATGATAGTGAAGCAGGCTGCGCATCAGCGTCTTCGCGGCCCGCGCAAGTGCAACATCGCCCTCTGCCGGCGGGCCTTCGCGCAGCGCCAGCAACACCTCGCCGCGCACCGCCAGGCCATCTGAAGCGGAGCAGGCCGACACGCCATGATCCGGGTCGACTCGGTAAAACGCATCGGGCAGCACGGGCTCGGAGGTCGCGCCCTCGAGGTGTAGATCGGGTAAAAAACCCAGTTCGCGCAACAGCGAAAACTCAAAACTGCGCAGCACCGGCTCCAGTTCGCCCGCCGTCGCATGGGGACGTTGCGCCAGCGCGGCGATGCCGGCGTGATAGGCGTCGAACAGACCTTCGTGAGCATCTTCGCGAGCCAGCAGACGCACGAGCAGTTCGTTGAAATAAAAACCGCAAAGCAGGGGCAGTCCCGACAGCGGCGCCAGACCGCCCACCCACTCGGCACGGGTCAGGGTGCGCACCTCGCCGCGGCCGCTCCAACTCGCGTGACAGGGCTGAAAACCCAGCAGCACGGCGCGCAGCGCAGAAGTCGGTCGCTTGGCGCCCTTGGCCACCAGCGCCAGGCGGCCATGTCGGCGACTGAACACGTCGAGCAACAGGCTGGTTTCCTTCCACGGGTAGCTGTGCAGGACGTAGATGGGCTCTTCCTGCACGCGCTCGACCGACACGCCGCGTCTGCGCGCACGCGGCACGGGTCGCGCGGCAACCGGTTCGACGCTCAGCTCAGTCCTCATAGCCGAAGGCACGCACGGCGGCCTGGTCGTCGGCCCAGCCCGAACGGGTCTTGACCCAGACCTCCAGAAACACCGGTCCGTCGAACAAGACCTGCATGTCCTGCCGCGCTTCGGTGGAGATGCGCTTGAGGCGCTCGCCGCCCGCGCCGATCACCATGGCCTTGTGCCCATCGCGGTCGACGATGATGGCCGCGGAAATGCGGCGCAGATCGCCTTCCTGGGCGAACTGCTCAATGACCACGGTACTGGTGTAGGGCAATTCGTCGCCGGTCAGACGAAACAGCTTCTCCCGCAGAATCTCCGCCGCCAGAAAGCGCTCGCTGCGGTCGGTGAGTGCGTCTTCTTCGTAGCCCCATTCACCTTCATGCAGGTAGGGCTCCATGATGGACAGCAGCCGGGGCGCATCGGCTTTTTTTTGCGCCGACATCGGCACGATCTCGGCAAACTTGCGCAGCTGCCCCAGTTCGGCCAGCCAGGGCAGCAGCTTTTCGCGCGGGGTGATGCGGTCAAGCTTGTTGACCACGGCGATCACCGGCCGGTCGTCGGGCAAAACTTCAAGCACCGTGCGATCCTGCGGCAGAATCTTGCCCGCCTCAAGCACCCAGAGCACCAGATCGACCTCGCTCAAGGCGCCGGTGACGGTGCGGTTCATCGCCCGGTTGAGGGCGTGCATATGCTGAGTCTGGAAGCCTGGCGTATCGACAAACGCGAATTGCGAAGCTCCGTGCGTGGTCACCCCGAGGATGCGGTGCCGCGTGGTCTGCGCCTTGTGCGAGGTGATGCTCACCTTGGCGCCCACCAGCGCATTGAGCAGGGTGGATTTGCCCACATTGGGTCGGCCGACAATGGCCACAGTGCCGAAGCGACGCGGCGAATCCGGGGGCGATGAGGTCATGGCGATTTGAGAGTTTTAGGCGGTCGTCGCACAGGCGAGCGACGCTGCAGATTGTGCGCCAGCGCAGGCTGCGCCGCATCGGGCGCGTGGCTGGGCTGAACGACTTCACCGCGCTCATCCACCAACACAGGCCGGTTACCACGGCGCACGGGCTTTGTGCCGCCTCGGCCAATGCGCTCGATCATGCGCGTGGCGGCGTCTTGTTCGGCGCGGCGGCGGCTGTCGCCCTCGCCCTCCACTTTCAGTCCGAGTGCCTCGACGGCGCACTCCACCTTGAATTGCTGCTGGTGCGCGGCGCCGCGCACGTCGAGCACGGCATAGCTGGGTAAAGGCAGACGCTGGCCTTGCAGAAACTCCTGCAATTGCGTTTTCGCATCCTTGCGGACGACGTCGGCGTCCAGCGTATCCATGAGCGGGGCGAACAAGCGGCGCATCACCTCTTGCGCCGTGTCGAAACCGGCTTCGAGGTAGATCGCGCCAAGTAGCGCCTCTACCGTATCCGCCAAAATAGATTCGCGCTGGGCGCCCCCGCTCTGCAGTTCGCCCTCACCCAGCTTGAGAAACCGCCCTAGGTCGATCGCGCGGGCCACTTCCGCCAGCGCCTCGGCCCGCACCAGCGCCGCGCGCAGACGGGAGAGTTGCCCCTCGTCTTGCCGCGCTGCCTGGTGGTACAGCCAGGCGGCGGCCGAGAGGTTGAGCACCGAATCGCCCAGGAATTCCAGGCGCTCGTTGTGATCCGCGCCAAAGCTGCGATGCGTGAGCGCCCGCTCGAACAGTTTGCGATCGCGGAAGACGTAGCCCAGCCGCGTTTCTAGTGCCGTGCTCACCCGGGAATCAGTGGGAATGGCCGGCGTACTTGATCAGCAAGTACACCGGCCCGGCAATGTGAATTTCCTTGTTGTAGGCAAAGGAGATCACCACTTTGTCATTCACCTTGGTGATGTCGAGATCCTGCGCCGTGACGGAGGAGATGTAATCGACATCGGCCATTTTGGAATAGGCCGAACGAATATCGGCCACGGTCGGCCCGGCCTTGGCCGCCTGATCGACCGCCTTCTGAATGGCGAAATATTCCGTGGCGGTGGGTACCGCCTGCGCGCCAATGACCACGATGAACGCGAGGATGGCGCCCCAGAAAATCAACCCGATCAGGGTGATGCCACGCTGCTTGTCATGCTGCTTCATATTGGCCCCGATTTCTCCATCCGGCAATGACGATCAATGAATCAGCCCAATGTTTTTCGGTGCGCTGAAATTCATCCACACCACAAAGGCTTTGCCGATGATATTGCGCTCGGGCACAAAACCCCAATAACGTGAATCCAGCGAGTTGTCGCGGTTGTCGCCCATGACGAAATAGTTGCCGGCCGGCACCTTGCAGACAAAGCCTTCGGCGTTGTAGTGACACATATCGCGGTGCGGAAAACTTTCAGGCCCGCCGATGACATAGGGCGGCGCCATCGGATTGATCATGATGCGGTGATCGTGCGTGCCCAGCTTTTCCATGTACTGCTTGTAATACGTCATGGTGTTGGGATCGAAATAATCGGGCAAGGGCGTTTCCTGTACCGGCTTGCCGTTGATCACCAGCTGCTTGTTTTCGTACGACACCGTATCGCCCGGCAGCCCGACGATGCGCTTGATGTAATCGATCTTTGGATCTTTGGGCAAACGGAACACGATCACATCGCCGCGCTGGGGCAGCGCGCCCGGAGTGAGGCGGGTATCGAGCAGCGGCAGGCGCAGACCGTACTCGAATTTGTTCACCAGAATCAGGTCGCCCGGCACCAGCGTCGGCTCCATGGAGCCCGAAGGAATCTTGAAGGGTTCGGCCACAAAGGAGCGCAGCAAAAACACCACCAAAATGACCGGGAACAGCCCGGCGGTCCACTCCAGCCACCAGGGCTGACGCTGCACCCGTTCGCGCGCCGCTTCGATGTCGACATCGCTGGCCACGGCGCCGTCTGCGGCCAGTCCCTGTTTTTGCAGAGCACTGCGACGCTCTTCCAACTGCGCCACGGCCGACTTCGCCGCGCGCCTGCGTTGCGGCGCGAAATACCAGCGCTCGGCAAACCAGAACACGCCGGTGATGACCAGAAGAATGAACAGCAATAGGGTGAAGTTAACGCTGGGCGCAGTTTCCATACGGGATATTCTTGGGGAGTGGATCAGTCTTCGACTTGCAGAATCGCGAGAAAG
The DNA here is from genome assembly GCA_937927695.1 of uncultured Thiomonas sp. Classification (GTDB taxonomy): domain Bacteria; phylum Pseudomonadota; class Gammaproteobacteria; order Burkholderiales; family Burkholderiaceae_C; genus Thiomonas. Next base: position 7,087 of record CALBRU010000006.1, read on the forward strand.
GCTTCTTGTGGCACTTCGACCGAGCCGATCTGCTTCATGCGTTTTTTACCCGCCTTCTGCTTTTCCAGCAGTTTGCGTTTGCGGGAAATGTCCCCCCCGTAGCACTTGGCCAGCACGTTCTTGCGCAGGGCCTTGATTGTCTCACGCGCGATGATGTTGGCCCCGATGGCCGCCTGGATGGCGACGTCGTACATCTGGCGCGGAATGATCTCGCGCATCTTGGCCGCCACCTGACGGCCGCGGTACTGGCTCTGAGCGCGGTGCACGATGATGGACAGCGCGTCCACCCGGTCGCCGTTGATCAGCATATCGACCTTCACCACATCGGCGGCGCGGTACTCCTTGAACTCATAGTCCATCGAGGCATAGCCCCGCGACACGCTTTTGAGCTTGTCGAAAAAGTCGAGCACGATCTCGGCCAGTGGCATGTCGTAGGTCAGCATCACCTGGCGACCGTGATAGGCCATATTGAGCTGCATGCCCCGCTTCTGGTTGGCCAGGGTCATCACCGGGCCCACATAATCTTGCGGCATGTAGAGATGCACCGTGACGATGGGCTCGCGGATTTCGGCAACTCGCCCCTGATCGGGCATTTTCGACGGATTTTCGACCTCGATCACCTCGCCACCCGCCAGCATGACCTGATAGACCACCGAGGGTGCGGTGGTGATGAGGTCTTGGTCGAACTCGCGCTCCAGACGCTCCTGCACGATCTCCATGTGCAACAGGCCCAGAAAACCGCAGCGGAAGCCGAACCCCAGCGCCTGGCTCACTTCGGGCTCATAGCGCAGGGCGGCATCGTTGAGCTTGAGCTTTTCCAGCGCGTCGCGCAGTTGGTCGTATTCGCTCGCCTCGGTGGGGTAGAGACCGGCAAACACCTGCGGCTGAATTTCCTTGAAACCAGGCAGCGCCTCGGTTGCCGGACCGAGATTGTTAGGCAGCTTTTTTTCGA
>CALBRU010000007.1 GCA_937927695.1 uncultured Thiomonas sp.
ACGAGGGCGCCGACATGGTGATGGTCAAGCCGGGCATGCCCTATCTCGACATCGTGCGCCGGGTGAAGGACGAGTTCCACATGCCGACCTTCGCCTACCAGGTGAGCGGCGAATACGCCATGCTCAAGGCCGCCGCGCAAAACGGCTGGCTCGACCATGACGCGGTGATGATGGAAAGCCTGCTGGCGTTCAAGCGCGCGGGGGCCGACGGCATCCTCACCTATTTCGCCGTCGAGGCGGCGCGCAAATTGCGGCAAGGCTGAACCGCCCGGAGCCGCTCGATGAAAGTCCGCGTCTGGGATTTGCCGCTGCGCCTGTTTCACTGGGCGCTGGCCGCCTGCGTGACCGTTTCCATCCTCACCGGGCTGATCGGCGGCAACGCCATGCAGTACCACTACTGGAGCGGCTACACGCTCATTGCGCTGCTGGTGTTCCGGCTGGTCTGGGGCGTGGTGGGCAGCCGCCACGCGCGGTTCTGGAACTTCTTGCACGGGCCGCGCGACATTTGGCGCTATGTGCGCGGCGACGATCCCCGCCCCGAACACCTGCGTGTGGGCCATAACCCGCTGGGCAGCCTGTCGGTGATCGCGCTGCTCACCGTGGTCGCGCTGCAGGTCATCAGCGGACTGTTTGCCAATGACGAGATTTTCAACGAAGGCCCGCTGGCCAACTACGTCAGCGACCGCACCAGCGCGATCTTTACCTTCTATCACACCACCATCGGCCAGCCGCTGATCTACGCCCTCGTCGGCCTGCACCTCGCGGCCATTGCCTATTACGCCGTGTTCAAGCGCGAAAACCTGGTGCGCCCCATGCTCACCGGCGATATCGACACCGTGGCCGGCGTGACGCCAGCGCGCGACACCTGGGGGCTGCGACTGCTGGCGCTGGTCATCGTGGCGGCTGGTGGCGTGCTGGCGTGGTGGGTTTCCTCCCTGGGCAGCGTGGGCGGCTATTGAAGTGATCGATTCAGCGGCCAGCGCCCGATGACGTCGTAACGTCCCGTACCCAACACGGAGTGCACCAACGCGAAGCCGCGCACCGGCCAGTGCAGCGGCGGGAAAGTGATCGGCGGCTGCGAAGCCTGCGCCCGCCGTGCCAGCGTGACATGCGGTGCGAAGGCGCGGGCATCGAATGGCAGACCGCGCTGGCCGACCTGCTCGGCCAGCGCCGTGCGCAACGACAGCAATTCCGCCGGGGACTGCGACGGCGTGAGATGCGCGATGCCGCCGTGGCGCCACACCGCTGCCCGGTCGAGCGTAAGCGCGAAATCGGCCCAGTTGCGCGCCACCCGTTCGCCCACCTCCAGCAACGCCGCCACCTGGTCTGCGGGCACCCCATCCATGAACAATACGGTGAGATGCAGTTTGGCCGCAGCCGCCGGTCGCGCGGGCGGCGCCCACTGCCAAAGCGTCTGATGCTCCGCGAGGTGCTGGCGCAGCGTCTTGCCGGGCCAGAGTGCGAAAAACAGCCGCAGCGCAACGGGTGGGTGAGGCGGGGGTTCGAGCGGCCTGTCAATCATGGGGCTTGACCTGTCTGAATGGGGGAATAGCGGCTTGCGCTAAGGTTCGCTTCTACATGCTATTGAACCTCTAGCCATGCCAAACCGCCACGCCCCTGTACCGCCGTCTTCGTCTCCAGATGCCAACCGTAGGCGTCTGAACCTCGCGCTCGGCCTGGCCGCAGGCGGGCCGCTCTGGCTCGGGAGTCTGGCGGCGCAGGCCGCCGCCTTGCCGCCGCTGCCGCGCTACACCCAGCCGGTCGAGGCCCATTCACCGCTGGTCGGCCGCATTCTGCAAAGCGGGCAGCAATTCATCGCCCCGCAACAACTGGTGAGTGACTGCGCACGGGCCGCTCTCTGCATGCTGGGTGAGCAGCACGACCACCCCGATCATCACGCGGTGCAGGCCTGGATCATTGCCGCCCTGGCCCAGTGCGGCGAGTTGACCGCAGTCGCGCTGGAAATGGCGGATGCCGGGCAGCGTTTCGACGGCCCGCGCGACGCGCCCGAGTCCGTGGTGCGCGCCAGACTTCACTGGAACGAGGCCGGCTGGCCGTGGAAGCTGTACGCGGCGCCGGTGATGGCCGCCGTGCGCACCGGGGTGCCGGTGGTTGGCGTCAACCTGCCGCAAGCTGCGATGCGCCCCGCCATGCAGCAGGCCCGTTGGGACGCCAGCGTACCGCCTGCGGTGCGCCAGCGCATCCTCGACGACGTGGCCGAAAGCCACTGCGGCCTGCTGCCCGCGTCGCAGCTTCCGGCGATGGCGCGCATCCAGTTCGCCCGCGACGACAGCATGGCCGCGCACAGCCTGGCGCTGGCGCGGCCGGGCAAGACCGTGGTGCTGCTCACCGGCAGCTTTCACGCCAACCGGACTCTCGGCATCGCGCTGCATCTGGCGGCGCATGCCGCGCGCACCCCGCCCGGCGTTCCGCGTCCGCTCAAGGTCTTCAGCCTGCTGCTGCAAGGTCTGGCGCCCGATACGCAGGCCGAACTTCCGGCGGGCTACGACGCGGTGTGGTTCACCCCCGGCACCCCGCCGATCGACCACTGCGCCGAACTGCGACGGATGATGCAGGGCGAGAGGCCATCGGGCCAGCCATAACGCTAAAACCCCTAAAACATCTTGTGGCGCAGCGTTCGCCTCCGGGTCAAGCCCGCCGCTGCACCGCCTGCATGATGCCTTCTAACAAGGCCACAGGGCTGGGCGGACAGCCGGGCACGGTGACGTCGACCGGCAGCACATCGGCCACGCGGCCACAGACCGCATAGCCCTGACTGTGCACCCCGCAGCCGCTGGCGCAGTCTCCGGCGGCGACCACCAGCCGGGGCTCGGGCATGGCGTCATAGGTGCGGCGCAGCGCCAGTTCCATATGGCGCGACACCGGGCCGGTGACGAGCAGCAGGTCGGCGTGGCGCGGGCTGGCGACGAAATGCACCCCCAGACCTTCGATGTTGTAGTAGGGGTTGGACAAGGCGTTGATCTCCAGTTCGCAGCCGTTGCACGAACCGGCATCGACCACGCGGATGGCCAGCGCCCGCCCGATCAGATGCAGCAGATCAGCCGAAATGCGCTGCACTTCGGCATCGGGCTGCGCTGGCAAGGACGAGATTTGCGGAGCCTCGCTGATGCGGCCCACGCGGGCGATTTGTCGCAGGGTCTTCCACATGGCGGCTTTAGAGATCGTGTCCGGAATAGGACAGATTGAAGGATTTGTTGATCAGCGGAAAGTCGGGGACGATGTCGCCGATGACCGCCCATTCGATGGCCGGCCAGTTCTGCCACGACGGATCGTGCGGGTGGCAGCGGGCGATGCGCCCCTGCGTGTCGGTCTCCAGCGCGATGCACTGCGGCCCGCGCCAGCCCTCCACCAGCCCCAGCGCCAGACCGGGAGCCACGGTTTGCGGCCAATCTGCCCGCACGCTGCCGCCGGGCAGGCTGGCCAGCAGGTCGCTGCATAGCCGCAGCGCGGTGAACACTTCGGCGAATCGCACCGCCACGCGCGCGCCGACGTCGCCCTCCTGCGCCTGCGCAACCTCCACGCCCAGCGCGGCGTAGGGCGCAAAACCCGCAGCGGTGCGCAAGTCCAGCGCCTGCCCGCTGGCGCGCGCGGCCAGCCCCAGCATGCCCAGCCGCGCCGCCAGTTCGGGCGAGACCCGGCCGGTGGTCTGGAAGCGGTTTTGCAGACCCTCATGCTGATCCAGGATGTCCTTGAGCCGCCGCACTTCGACGCCCAGCAAAACCCCCTGGCTGTGCAGCATGGCCACGGCGTCGGCGTCCAAATCGAACCCCACGCCGCCGAGCTGCACCGCGTCCATGGGATAACGTGCGCCGAACACCCGCACGTTGAGCCGCAGCACGTCTTCCTTGAGGCGGCTGAACTGCGCCAGGGCAAAGCCGAAGCCGCCATCATTGGCAATGGCACCGATGTCGCCCAGATGATTGGCCAGGCGCTCGCGTTCGAGCAGCAGAGCGCGCAGCGCCAGCGCGCGCGGCGGCGGCTGCACCCCGGCCAGCGTCTCGCAGGCCATGCAATAAGCCCAGGCATTGGCCACGGCGCTGTCGCCGCTCAAGCGCGCAGCCAGGCGCACGCCGTCGTGCAGCGTCATGCCTTCGAAACGTTTTTCCACCCCCTTGTGGGTGAAGCCAAACCGTTCTTCCAGTCGCAGGATTTTTTCGCCGACGATGGAAAAGCGGAACTGTCCCGGCTCGATCACCCCGGCGTGCACCGGGCCGACCGGCACTTCATGCACGCCGTCGCCATCGACCGGGACGAAGGCGTAGTGCTCGGCCTGCGCCTGCCCGCAAGGGGTCTGCGGCAGCTCCGTACCGTGCCGCAGCGGATGGGCGTCGGCGCTCCAAGCGGTGTGACGCAGCCAGGGGCGCGGATCCATGCCCTGCGCCTGCACCCCCAGCAGGTCGCGCAAGGCGCGCTGCAGGCGGTCGGCCACGGGAAACTCGGCGTGCAGCCCGGGGTAATGCATCACCCCCGGTGCTAGATTGAGCTGTAGCAGCGATAAGCTCTGCGCTTCCAGCCAGCAGGCATACAGCGACATGCCGCCGGACGACGTGTCGCGCGCCTCATTGCCCCACAGGGTGAGAAGGCGAGCGCCGCGCGCAGCCGCCGCATGAATATGGGCGGACCAGCCCAGCGCGTCCACGCGGTCGTGTTGGACAGGAAGTATGGCGCAGCGGGCTTGCACGGTTCAACCTCCGATCATCGCCGCTGCGGTGTGCCACCAGGACACCAGGAACTGAGGCATCCACAGCCCGAGCAGCAACACCAGCGCCAGATGCACAAACACCGGCGTCATATTGGGCGCATGTGAGAGTTCACGCAGGTTGCTGCGGCCAAACACCATGCCTTGCCCACGCAAAAACAAGGCGCCGAAGGCCACGCCCAGCCCCAGCAATAGGATGGGCGTGGCCCAGGGCTGCTGCTGCATGGCCGTAGTGAGGATGAGAAATTCACTGGCGAACACAGAAAACGGCGGCATGCCCGCGATCGCCAGCACGCCGATCATCAAACCCCAGCCCAGCGCGGGCGATTGCTCGCGCAGCCCTTGAATGTCGTCGATGCGCTGGCTGTGCGCTTTTTGCGACGCGTGGCCGGTGGTGTAGAAAATGGCGCTTTTGGTCAGCGCATGGCCGGTCATGTGCAGCAGCGCAGCGAAGTTGGCGACTGGCCCGCCCATGCCGAAAGCAAAGGTGATGATGCCCATGTGTTCGATGGAGGAGTAGGCGAACATGCGCTTGACATCTTTTTGCCGCCACAGCAAAAACGCGCCGACCAGCACCGAGAACAAGCCGAAGGCCATGAGCATCTGCCCCGGCCATGCGGCGTGCAGGCTGCCCTCGACCAGCACCTTGCTGCGCATGACCGCATACAGCGCCACATTGAGCAATAGGCCGGACAGCACCGCCGACACCGGCGTGGGCCCCTCGGCGTGTGCATCGGGCAGCCAGCTATGCAAGGGCGCCAGGCCGACCTTGGTGCCGTAACCCACCAGCAAAAAGACGAAGGCGATGCCGATGATGCCCGGCTCCAGTCGGCCTTTGACCGCATCGAGCTGCGTCCACAGCAAAGCGTTCATGCCCGCGTGGCCCAGCACCCGCTCCGCAGCGAAATACAGCAGCACGGTGCCAAACAGCGCCAGCGCGATGCCCACGCCGCAGAGGATGAAGTATTTCCAGGCCGCCTCCAGGCTGGCCTTGGTGCGGTAGAGCGAGACCAGCAGCACGGTGGTCAGCGTGGCCGCCTCCATCGCTACCCAGAGCAGGCCGAGATTGTTGGTGGTCAGCGCCAGCAGCATGGTGAACATGAAGGCCTGGTACATGCTGTGATAGAGCCGCAGACGCGCCGCGGTCAGCCGCCCGCGGTCTTGCTCGATGCGCATATAGGGCCGGGAAAACGCCGCCGTGGTCATGCCGACAAAGGCAGTGAGCGTCACCAGAAACACATTGAACGGATCGATGAAAAACTGCTCGGCAAACACCAGCATCGGCCCCTGAAAAATGACCCGCGCCGTCAACACGCAGGCAGCGACGAAGGTGGCGGCGCTGAAGGCCAGATTGATCCTGGGCGCGAAGCCGCGCTGGCCGACGAGGGCCAGCACCGCAGCGCCGAGCAGGGGGATCGCGAGGACGATGAGCAGTTCCATTCAGTCCTCTTTGAGTGATTCCATGTTTTGCAGATCCA
>CALBRU010000008.1 GCA_937927695.1 uncultured Thiomonas sp.
CACCGAGATCTACACTCTTTCCCTACACGACGCTCTTCCGATCTTGGCGGCGAGCGCAAAAAAATCACCCTGACCCGCAAGCAGACCAGCGAGATCAAGCAGGCGGACGCCACGGGCAAGGCGCGCACCATTCACGTGGAAGTGCGCAAAAAGCGTGTGTTCGTCAAGCGCGACGAATCCGCACCGGTTGCCGAGGCGTCAGCTGCACCCGAGTCGAACGAGCCGGTGGTGGATGATGCCGAACTCCAACGCCGCGAGGCCGAGGCGCAGCATCAGGCCGATTTGCTGGCGCGCCAGGCCGAAGAGTTGGCTGCGCAGCGCGCAGCCGAGCAGGAACGTCGGGCTGCACAGGAGCGCCAGGAGCAGCAAGCCCGCGAGCAGGCCGAGCGCGAGGCTCAGGCGGCCCGCGAGGCTGCAGCCAAGTCGCAACAGCCCGCAACCGTGACGGCCGAGCCGACTGCGCAAATACAAGACAAGCAAGACAAGGAGCCGTCGCAAGTGAGCGAAGCGGCTGCCTCGGCTTTGGCGAGTTCGCAGGCCGCTGCAGCCGAGCGCGCCGCAGCGCAGAAGAAGCAAGACGCCGAAGAAACCGCCAAACTGGCGCAGATCGAAAAGCGCCGTAAAGCCGCCGAGGCGGAGGCCGCCGCCATTCGCGACATGATGGCCCGACCGCGCACGGTGATGCGCGCCGAGAAGCCTGCGGTCAAGACGGCCGAGGCAGCTCCCGTTAGCGGCACCATCAAGGGCACGATCCACAAGCCGGCGGCTGGGGCCGCCAAGACGGCCGGGGCCGGCGCTACGGCCGCGCCGGGTACTGCAGCGAAGAAGGACGACAAGCAGGTCAAGTCGGAAAAGCTGTCGTCCTCCTGGGCGGACGACGCGGCGAAAAAGCGCGGCGCGTCGATCAAACCCCGCGGCAATCCCACCGGAGCGCCGGGTGGCTGGCGCGGTCCGAAAACGACGGGTGGACGTCGCGGCGGACGCAATGATCGGGGCGGTGAGCAGCATGTGCAGGTGGCGCCTGCCGAGATGATCGTGCGCGAGGTGCATGTGCCCGAGACCATTACCGTGGCCGAATTGGCGCACAAAATGTCGGTGAAGGCCGCCGAGGTCATCAAGAGCCTGATGAAGCTGGGGCAGATGGTGACCATCAACCAGGTGCTCGATCAGGAAACCGCGATGATTGTGGTCGAGGAACTCGGCCATACCGCCGTTGCCGCCAAGCTCGACGATCCCGAGAACTTCCTGACGGAAGATGGCGAAGGCGCGTTGGCCGACGCGGAACAATTTCCGCGCGCGCCGGTGGTCACGGTCATGGGTCACGTCGACCACGGCAAGACTTCGCTGCTCGACTACATCCGCCGCGCCAAAGTGGCGGCAGGCGAGGCCGGTGGCATTACGCAGCACATCGGCGCCTATCACGTCCAAACGCCACGCGGCATCATCACCTTCCTCGATACTCCGGGTCACGAAGCCTTCACCGCCATGCGTGCGCGTGGTGCGAAGGCGACCGATATCGTCATTCTGGTGGTGGCCGCAGACGACGGCGTGATGCCGCAGACCAAGGAAGCGATTGCGCACGCCAAGGCCGCAGGGGTTCCGCTGGTCGTGGCTATGAACAAGATGGACAAACCCGGCGCCAACCCGGATCGCGTGCGCCAAGAACTGATTGCCGAAAGCGTGGTGCCCGAAGAATACGGTGGCGACTCGCCCTTCGTGCCCGTGTCTGCCAAGACTGGCGAAGGCATAGATAGTCTGCTCGAGCAAATTCTGCTGCAGGCCGAAGTGCTGGAGCTCAAGGCCCCGATTGACGCCCCAGCCAAAGGGCTGGTGATCGAATCACGCCTCGACAAAGGCCGTGGTCCTGTGGCCACCGTCCTGGTGCAGTCTGGCACGCTCAAGCGCGGGGACGTGGTGCTCGCAGGGGCCGCATTTGGCCGCGTGCGCGCCATGCTCGACGAGTTGGGCAAGCCGGTGACCGAGGCTGGGCCGTCCATCCCGGTGGAAATTCAAGGTTTGACCGAAGTGCCCAGCGCCGGTGAAGAAATCATGGTGCTGCTCGATGAGCGCAAGGCGCGCGAAATTGCGCTGTTCCGCCAAGGCAAGTACCGCGATGTCAAGCTAGCCCGCCAGCAGGCCGCCAAGCTCGAAAACATGTTCGAGCAATTGAACGAAGGCGCACAAAACCTGCCGCTCATCATCAAGGCCGATGTGCAGGGTTCGCAGGAAGCGCTCATCCATGCGCTCACCAAGCTCTCCACCTCCGAAATCAAGGTGCAAGTGGTGCATGCTGCGGTCGGCGGCATTTCCGAGAGCGACGTCAATCTGGCCATCGCCTCGAATGCGGTGATCATCGGCTTCAACACCCGCGCCGATGCAGGAGCCCGCAAACTGGCCGAGAACAACGGGATCGACATCCGCTACTACAACATCATTTACGAGGCGGTCGACGAGATCAAGGCGGCCATGTCAGGCATGCTCACGCCGGACAAGAAGGAAGAGACTCTGGGCCTGGTCGAAATTCGTCAGGTGTTCCGCATCCCGAAGGTGGGCGCGGTGGCCGGCTGTATGGTGTTGTCGGGCCTGGTGCGCCGCTCCGCGCAGGTGCGCGTGTTGCGCAACAACGTGGTCATTCACACCGGCGAGCTCGATTCGCTCAAGCGCTTCAAGGACGATGCGCGCGAAGTCAAGGAAGGCTTCGAGTGCGGCCTGTCGTTGAAGAACTACCAGGACATCGAAGAGGGTGATCAGCTCGAAGTCTTCGAGATCAAGGACGTGGCGCGCACCCTGTAATGGGTCAGCAGCCAGACTGAGATGAAGCGCGCAACGCCCAACCGCACCCAACGCATCGCCGATCAGATTCAGCGCGATCTAGCGGAGCTGATTCAGCGTGAGCTGCGCAACCCGCAGCTCGGGCTGGTGACGCTCACCGATGTGCAGCTCACGCCCGACTACGCCCACGCCAAGGTTTACTTCAGCGTGATCGGTGCCGAGCCAGACACTGCACGCCAGATCTTGAGCGACAAGGCCGGGTACCTGCATAGCCTGCTGTTCAAGCGCCTGCAGATCCACACCGTGCCTACGCTGCACTTTCTGTTCGATCCGACCACCGAGAAGGCGGCGGAGATGGACGGGCTGATCCGCCAGGCCTTGGCGCAACAGGCCAAAGACGATTGACCCGGCGTGCCGCGCCCGGGTTTTGACCACCATGAATGTCCAGAAAACGCCTTGGGAGGCGGTCAACGGCGTGCTCCTACTGAACAAGCCCCGCGGGTTGACCTCGCAACAGGCTTTGTTTCGCGTGCGCCGCAGGCTGCGCGCCGCGAAGGCCGGACATGGCGGCACGCTCGATCCTCTGGCCGACGGGCTGTTGATGCTTTGCTTCGGCGCCGCGACCAAGTTCGCCCAGCGCCACCTTGAAGCCGACAAACGCTATGCGGCTGTGCTGCAACTGGGCGTGCGCACGACAACTGATGACGCCGAGGGCGAGATCGTCGAACACCGTGCCGTAGACGTGAGCCGGGCGCAGGTCGATATCGTTCTGCCCCGCTTCATCGGCGCTATCAGCCAGACGCCGCCGGTGTATAGCGCGCTCAAACGCGACGGAAAGCCGCTTTACGCCTACGCCCGGGCGGGTGAAACCGTCGAGGTGGCAGCCCGCACGGTGCAAATTCACTCGATTGACGTGTTGTCGCTGCAAAACAACCAACTCACGCTGACCGTGCATTGCGGCAAGGGCACTTACATTCGCGCGCTGGCGCGTGACATCGGTGAGGCGCTAGGCTGTGGCGCGCATCTGGCGGCACTGACGCGCACGGCAAGCGGCGGTTTTTTGCTGGAACAGGCTTTGACGCTCGACGAGGCCGAAGCGCTGGTCCCTGCCGATCTGCGCAGCAGGCTGCTGCCGACCGATGTGCTGCTGCAATCTTCGCCGCGCCAGAATCTCGATGCCGCACAGGCCCAGCGGTTTTTGCACGGCGGGCGGCTCAGCGGTCTGCCCGTGCTGGAGCAAGCTGACCCGGGCGAGGAGGTGCGGGTGTATGGCCCGCTCGCCGCCGGACAGCCCGCAGTGCTGCTGGGCATCGGTGCGTGGGACGGCGGCGTGCTGGCACCGCGCCGTCTGCTTTGCGCCGCAGAACTCTTACCCCCGGTTGCGCCTGCGGCGCAGCCTTCGAGTTCCCCCTTTCGAACCGAATCTTTCCATCAGGACGCAACACCATGAGCAAATCCATCCGCAATATCGCCATCATCGCCCACGTCGACCACGGCAAGACCACCATGGTCGACCAGTTGCTGCGCCAGTCGGGCACCTTCGCCGAACACGAAAAAGTCGTCGATACGGTGATGGACAACAATGCCATCGAACGCGAGCGCGGCATCACCATTCTGGCGAAGAACTGCGCCGTGAGCTGGGAAGGCACGCATATCAATATCGTCGATACCCCGGGCCACGCCGACTTCGGAGGAGAAGTGGAACGCGCCCTGAGCATGGTGGACGGGGTGGTGCTGCTGATCGATGCGCAGGAAGGCCCGATGCCGCAGACCCGCTTCGTCACCAAGAAGGCGCTGGCGCTGGGGCTCAAGCCCATCGTCGTGGTCAACAAGGTGGACAAGCCGGGCGCCAAGCCCGATGCGGTGGTGAATGCCGCGTTCGATCTGTTCGACAAACTGGGCGCCACCGACGAGCAGCTCGACTTTCCCGTGGTCTATGCCTCGGGCATCAACGGCTGGACTTCGCTCGAAGAGGGCGCCCCGGGTGAACAGTGGGGGCCGGACATGTCGGCGCTGTTCAACACCATTCTCAAGCATGTGCCGCCACACAGCGGCGATCCGGCGGCGCCGCTGCAACTGCAGATCTCGGCGCTGGACTACAACAGCTTCGTCGGCCGCATCGGCGTGGGCCGCATCAATGCCGGCACGCTCAAACCCGGCATGGATGTGCTGGTGATGGAAGGGCCGCAGGGTGCGTCCTACAAGGGCCGGGTCAACCAGGTGCTGACCTTTCAGGGACTCGACCGCGTGCAGGTGACTGAAGCGGGCCCCGGCGACATCGTGCTGATCAACGGCATTGCCGACATCGGCATTGGCGTGACCCTGACCGACCCGCTCAACCCGGTGCCGCTACCCATGCTCAAGGTGGACGAGCCGACGCTGACCATGAACTTCTGCGTCAATACCAGCCCGCTGGCCGGACGGGAAGGCAAGTATGTGACCAGTCGCCAGATCTGGGATCGGCTGCAGAAAGAACTGCAGAGCAATGTGGCGCTGCGGGTGAAGGAGACTGACGAGGACGGCGTTTTCGAAGTCTCGGGCCGCGGCGAACTGCACCTGACGATTCTGCTGGAAAACATGCGCCGCGAAGGTTATGAGCTGGCGGTGTCCAAACCGCGCGTGGTGTTCAAGGATGTGGACGGCGTGCGCCATGAGCCGATCGAACTGGTGACGGCCGACATCGAAGAGCAGCACCAGGGCGGCGTGATGCAGGCGTTGGGCGAGCGCAAGGGCGAGCTGGTCAATATGGAGCCGGACGGCCGCGGCCGCGTGCGCCTCGAATATCGCATTCCGGCGCGCGGCCTGATCGGTTTCACCAATGAATTTCTCAACCTGACCCGCGGCTCCGGTTTGATCTCCAACATCTTCGACGGCTACGAGCCGCACAAGGGCGAGATCGCCGGACGCAAGAACGGCGTGCTCATCTCCATGGATGATGGTGAAATCTTCACCTATGCCCTAGGCAAGCTCGATGACCGCGGCCGCATGTTCGTCAAGGCGGGTGATCCGGTTTACGAAGGCATGATCGTGGGCATTCACAGCCGCGACAACGATCTGGTGGTCAACGCCACCCGGACCAAGCAGCTCACCAATTTCCGCGTGTCCGGCAAGGAAGATGCGATCAAGGTCACGCCGCCCATCGACCTGAATCTGGAATACGGCGTCGAGTTCATCGAAGACGACGAACTGGTCGAAATCACCCCCAAGAGCGTGCGCCTGCGCAAACGCTATCTGACCGAACAAGAGCGCAAGCGCGCCGGCCGCTCGGCCTGAGTCTGCTCTGAATCCGGCTCTGAGCCCCGCGCGACAGATGGTGGCCAAACCTCACGTCCGCGCCGTGCTCGCCATGGTGGGCGCCACGCTGATGTGGAGCGTGGCGGGGGTGATCACCCGGCATCTGCATCACCAGAACGGGCTTGATCTGGTCTTCTGGCGCAGCAGCTTCGCGGCACTGGGCGTATTGGCCTGGTTGCTCTGGCGGCAAGGGCCACTTGGTCTGGCGCGCGACGTGCGGCATGCTTCGCCGCTGTTGTGGCTGTCAGCTGGATTCTGGGGGGTGATGTTCACCGCGTTCATGGTGGCGCTCACCCTGACCACGGTGGCGCAAACCCTGATCGCCGATAGCCTCAGCCCCCTCATCGCCGCTTTGCTGGGCTGGCTGGTGCTGCGCCACGCCTTGCCCGCGCGGACCTGGCTGGCCATCGCGCTTGCTCTGACGGGCATGGGATGGATCGTTTGGCAAAATCTGCAGCACCTCAACGGATCGACACAGATGCTGGGTATGCTCGTCGCGCTGGCCGTGCCGTTCAGCGCGGCGGCCAACTGGGTCAGTCTGCGACGGGCCGGGGCCGCTGTGCCGATGCAGGCAGCCGTGATGTTGGGTGCGCTGTTCTCTGTGCTCGCCGTGGCGTTTCCGGCCTGGCCTGTGAGCGTGGGCCTGCACGATCTGCTCTGGCTGGCGTTCTTGGGCGTGTTTCAGCTCGCTATGCCGGGTTTGCTCGCTGTCTGGGCGGCACAGCGTCTGGCCCCGGCGGAGGTCGGTTTGCTCGGTCTGCTGGAGATTGTGTTCGGCATTCTCTGGGCCTGGATCGGCGCGGGCGAACAACCCGGCTTTGGGACTTTGATGGGCGGTGGACTGATCATGTTCGCACTCGTGGGTAACGAATTACTGGGATGGCGGCAGATCAAACGGGGAGAGCAAATTTATGCTTAACAATTTGCGTCACGCAGGCTTGTGGATCGGACTGGCGACCTTGCTGTTGACAGGCTGCGGCGGCGGGGGCGGGACCAGCGCCGCTGTTGACAGCGCGAC
>CALBRU010000009.1 GCA_937927695.1 uncultured Thiomonas sp.
ACGAGATAAGCTAGTGACTGGAGTTCAGACGTGTGCTCTTCCGATCTGCCATTTGTTTTCGCTGATGCGCGCCGCAGTCATGCGCTCACGTTTGCGCCACAGCATCCACAGCGTCCAGAAGGCCATGAAGGCGACAAACACCCCGGCAGCCACCATGACGCGGAAGGCGTAGAACGGAATCCACACCGGCGGCTGATCTTCGGGCTTGAAGTGATCCAGGCCGACGACTTTGCCCGTCATCGTTTTGGTGACGATCATGCTCAGACCATCGGGAATTTCCAGCGCCCAGTCGTTCTTCTGTTCGGCCTGATTGGGAATGGCCAGCAGCGCCCAGGGTGCGCCCTCGCCGGGCTTGTTGGTATGCCAGTGCGCCTCGATGGCGGCGAGCTTGGCAGGTTGAGTCTCGGCCAGCGAGCTCCCAGCAGAATCACCAATAAAAATCTGCAGCGGAGCGACGATGAACAGCGCGATCACCGCCCACTTGAACGCCGGACGGAAAAAATCGACATGGCGTTTTTTGAGCAGGTAATACGCGCTCACCCCAGCCATGACGACCAGGCTGAGCTCGATCGCAGCGGTGAACATATGGCCGAAGCCATAGGGCAGATCGGGGTTGAACACCGCGTCATACCAGTTGGTGATGGCGAACTTGCCGTCCACCAGCTTCACCCCGGCGGGCGTTTGCATCCAAGAATTGGCCACCATGATCCAGAAGGCCGACAGGGTGCTGCCAAACGCCACCATGCTGGTGGCGAACAGGTGCATCTTGGGGCCGACGCGGCCCCAGCCGAACAGCATGATGCCGAGAAAACCGGCTTCAAGCATGAAGGCCATCGCCGTCTCGAAGCCGAGGATATTGCCCATGAAGTCGCCGGCCGAAGTGGAGAACGGTCCCCAGTTCGTACCGAAGGAAAACTCCATCGGAATGCCGCTGATGACGCCGACGCCAAAGTTGATGAGGAACAGCTTGGTCCAGAACTTGACCTGGTGGAAGTAGAAGATGTTTTTGGTTTTCACCCAGGCGGCTTCCATGCCAAACAGCACCAGCGCCAGCCCGATGGTGAGAGGCGGCCACATGATGTGGAACATCGCAATGAAGCCAAACTGCGCCCGAGCGAGAAACTCGGGGTTTTGAAGCCAATCCATGATGCACTCCTGAAGCGGGGGATGTCGGTTGGCGGGCCTTGCCGCGCAGGGCGGCGGGTTGAGCCAACGATAAGCAAGCAGCGTTACAGCGGGGTGACGCTCTGCGGCGGCGGCAGGTCAATGCGCAAAGTCCAGCAGAAGGCGGTGCACATCTCAGTTCTCCACCACTTGCAGCGCGGCGACTTTGTCGCCCCGCCTGCGCGTGGCGACCTGTTTGACGCGGCTTTTGAGGGCGATCAACTTTTGCACCGCGCCGCCCAGTTGCATGAGCTGGCGCACGTCTTCGCTGGGCATGCGCTGAATATCGTCGAACCACTGCGTGGCCAGTTCGATGAGATCGTGCATTTCGCGCATGCGCTGCTGCGCGTATTGCTCGGAAGCGCTCTCGGGCTGAGACAGCAGGGCGTCGCGCAGCATGGACAGGGTGGGGTCGATTTCGCGCTTGCGGCGTTCTTCGGCCAGGGTGCGAAAAATAGCCCACACGTCTTCGGGCGCAGAGAAATAATCGCGCCGGTCGCCGGGCAGGTGCTGCATGCGCACCAGGTTCCATGCGCCCAACTCCTTGAGCCCCATGCTGACGTTGGAGCGCGAAAAATCGAGCGCGGCGGCGATTTCGTCGGCATTGAGCGGGCGCTCGCTGACGAACAGCAAGGCATAAATTTGGCCGACTGTGCGGTTGATGCCCCAGCGGCTGCCCATTTCGCCAAAATGCAGCACAAAGCGCTGGGTGAGTTCCGGGAGTTGCATAAGTGGTTTGATCGAAGTTTCAGGAATTTCTGAAAGTCGAAGAAATTGTCTGACTTAGATCAAGCGCAAGGGGTAACGAGACGTGTTGCCCCTATACCCAGCCGGGTATTTGCGCGCGTGATGGCGCGGCGCGTAATCAGCAGCTGGCGAACCAGTCGGATACGGCTTGAGACTGGGAGGAGGCCGGGTGATCGGCGAGCAGGTGCAAACCGAGTTTGCTGCGGCGCCAAAGCACATCGTCGGCGCCGGTAGCCCATTCGGTATCGCGCGAATAACGCAGCTCGGCCTCGAACAAACCGGGGGCAATCTCGGCGCCGAGGTCTTGCAGGCGTGCCGCGCTCTGCCCTCCTGCGGTTTGCAGCACACGGTCGATGCGGCTGCCGTAGGCGCGGGCCAGACGCTGCGCCAGTTCGGGCGGCAGCCACGGATAGCGTTGCTGCACAACTTGAACAAAGCGGGCAAAGTCGGTGTCGGGGCGTTGCGCGGGGCCGATCCAGCCCGACAGATCGCCGCCGGGAAGGAAGGCGTCGTGCGTCCACGCCGGGCGTGCTTCACCGAGGGCGGCGCAGAGCTGGTCGGCGGCCTGTTCGGCGAGTTTGCGGAAGGTGGTGATCTTGCCGCCCCACACCGTGAGCAGCGGCGCGCCGTCGCGGTCGAGTTCGAGCTTGTAGTCGCGGGTCGCGGCCTTGGCGTCGCCCGCGTGATCTTCGAGCAGGGGGCGCACGCCGGCGTAGCGCCAGACGGTCTGCTCGGGACGCAACGCGGTGCGGAAGTAGCGGTTGACTTCAGTGCAGAGGTAGGCGGCTTCGGCCTCGCTGCAAGTCTCGGCGCCGCTGGGGTCGGTCACTTCGACATCGGTGGTGCCGATCAGGGTGAAGTCGCGCTCATAAGGAATCGCGAACACGATGCGGCCATCGTCCGCCTGAAAGATGTAGGCGTAGGGATGATCGAACAGGCGCGGCACGACGATGTGGCTGCCGCGCACCAGCCGCAGCGAGCGGCGCTCGTGCGGCGGCTGCCCGTCGGCGTTGTGCACCGTGCGCTTGAGCAGTTGTTCGGCCCACGGGCCTGCCGCGTTGACCAGGGCGCGGGCGCTCACCCGCTGCTCGCGACCAGCGGCATCGTGCAGGGTGGCTTGCCAGCCCGTACCGTGGCGCGTGGCGGAGGTGCAGGCGGTGCGGGTCAGTACGGTTGCGCCGTGTTCCGCCGCGTCCACCGCGCAGAGGGTGACCAGCCGGGCGTCGTCCACCCAGCCGTCGGAATACATGAAGCCGCGGGTGTATTCGGCCTTCAGCGGGGCGCCTGCGGCATGGGTGCGCAGATCGATGCTGCCCGAGCCTGGCAGCCACTCGCGCCGGGCCAGATGATCGTAGAGAAACAGCCCGGCGCGAATCAACCAGGCCGGGCGCATGGCGGGCGCGTGCGGCATGACAAAGCGCAGCGGCCACATCAGGTGTGGCGCGCTGCGCAACAGCACTTCACGTTCCTGCAAAGCCTTGCGCACCAGGCCGAACTCGTAATACTCGAGATAGCGCAGGCCGCCGTGGATCAGCTTGGTGGAGGACGAGGAGGTGTGCGCAGCAAGGTCGTCGCGCTCGCACAGCACCACCTTGAGGCCGCGCCCGGCTAGATCGCGCGCAATGCCCGCCCCATTGATGCCGCCGCCGACGACCAGCGCGTCGCAGGCGATACCGGGAGGGGGCGAAGAAATAGCAGCGCTGTTCATGCCGACATGGTAGGAGGGGCGGCCTCGAAGCGTGAACTTCAGAACGCGATGCGCGTGCCCGTGACGCGGTCGAACACGTGCAGCGTGGCGGGGTCGATGCGCAAGCCCATGCGCTGCCCTTCCTGCCAGGGTGGGTCGCCCGCGACCCGCACCACGCAGGGCTGAGCGCCGATCATGCCGTGCAACATGGTTTCGGCGCCGAGCGCTTCGCGCAGCACGATATCCATCTGCCCCGCGCCCTGCGGATCGGGCGCGGGCGTGTAGTTG
>CALBRU010000010.1 GCA_937927695.1 uncultured Thiomonas sp.
CGGACTCGGCGGCACGCGCCTCGGCCTTCAGCCCGGGTTTGAACAAGGGCTGGACCAACTGCCCGGCCACGCCCCAGATCATTGAGCCACCGCCGAACAGACTGGCCGCGGTCAGCGCCTGGCTGCCCAGGTTCGCACTCAGAGTGAGCTGCGGGTATTGTTTGGACACCGTCACGCCGATCTGCGCGCTGGCGGCGTGCAGCAAGGCTTCGGCCGCGAGGATGTCGGGCCGCTGACGCACCAGCTCAGACGGCAGACTCAGCGGCAAATCGGCGGGCAGGGTAAAGTCGTCCAAGGTGAAACGCGGATTTTTCGCCGCGCCGGGTTCTTGCCCGCTGAGCACGGCCAGCAGATGGACCGCCTGATCAGCGCTGTTGCGCAGCGGGGCGATGCTGGCGCGAGTTTGTTCCATCTGGGTTTGCAGGGTAGCGATGTCCGAGGCAGTGGCCACGCCGAGTCGTTCGCGCGCGCGGGTGATTTCAAGCTGCTCCTGCTGCGCTGCCAGAATTTGCTGCAGTGCGTCGATCTGAGCGGCCAGCAGTGCCTGCTTCACGGCCGTGGCGACCACGGCTCCAGCGAGATTGAGTCGAGCAGAATCGAGCTGGTAACGCCGCCATTCTGTCTGTGCCGCCAGTGCTTCGAGCGCGCGACGGTTGCCGCCGGAAAGATCAAAGGCGTAGCTCACGCCAACCCCCGCGTTGTACAAGTCGTAGCGCCGCTGCCCGCCGGGTAGCCCCATGGCCGCGCTGTTGTTCTGCAAGGTCTGCGCGCCGAGCGTGGCGCTGACTTGCGGATAGAGTGTGGAGCCGCTTTGCGCGGCATAGGTTTCGCGGGCCTGTCTCAGCGTGGACTGCGCCGCGGCAATGGTCGGGCTGTGCTGCAGAGACTGCACGACCAGGGCGTCGAGCTTGGGTGAATGGAATTGTGCCCACCATTTTGTGGTCACAGACAATGCGCTATTGAATCGCTGTGGAGTGCCGAAGGCGCCAGGAGATGAGGCGGTCTGCGCCGGAAGCGGCGCTGCGGTGTAGGCCGCCACAGAGGATGCGGTGGGACGCTTGAAATCCGGCCCGGCGGCGCAGCCGACGAGCCCTAAGGCCAGGGCAAGGATGGAGAGCCTCCGGGCCTGAGCATGACCTGGTCCCACGGCATGGACCAAGGCATCATGCATTGTTTTAGCGTTGATCATCAAAGTGCTCCTGGAACGATTTGCGAAAGGTCTGATGGCAAGCCAGGCAGCAGCACGAAGTCGATGGATTTCGGGTCGAGGTCAAACGGTCTGCGGTTGCGCGCAGGCGCGTCGCGTCCGCCCTGCACCATGCCGCAATCCACCAGGAATCGGGTGTCCGCGGTCTCGATCAGAAAGCAAGAGCCGGTGACTACGCGTGCGGCGCCAAGAAAAGTGAGGTTCATCGCGGCATCACTTCGGCTTGCGCATCGGACAGGTGCTCAGCCCCAGCAGACGATAGCCCGGACAGCGGCCTGCCAGCCCGGTGAACAGGGGCATGATGCCGATCAGGCCCAGCCAGCGCCAGGGTGAGTCCAGCCCCAGCGGCAAGCTCAACAGCACCAGGCCGATGGCCACACGGATGATGCGATCGACACTTCCAATGTTGATTGACATGACAGTCTCTCCAGGTTTAGGGGTGGGGATCGCCCGCCTGCGGCGATGCGGCATGAAACTCGACATAAAAGCGCACCGGGCCGATGGGGGCCACTTCATGCGGCACGGTCGGCTCGACGATGCCGGGTTTGTCGGGCGTGAGCAGATGTCGTTCGGGCACGGTTGCGAGAATGCGGTATTCCAGCAAGCCCTGGGTGACATGGATCACGCCCCAGACGCCGGGTTTGGTGGTGTGTTCCTTGAGCAGCCCCTTGGGTATCGTGGATTCGGTGAACTCAGGCGTGCGGCGGTAGGGGCGCACATCTGCGGGCAGGCTTTTCAACATGGGGGACTCCTTCCAATGCGGTTCAGTCGAAACCCCGGCCTTCACCGGCTTCCTCGTGGGTCACGCCGTCGCG
>CALBRU010000011.1 GCA_937927695.1 uncultured Thiomonas sp.
GTTGCAACACCTGCGCCGCAGCGTGTAGATAAACCTCGGTCTTGCCACTGCCGGTCACGCCAAACAAGAGGAAGGGCGCAAAGCCCGAGCTGGCGGCGATGGCTTCAAGCGCTTGCGCCTGTTCCGGGTGCAGCGTGGGCGCAGCGGCCGATGCCGCCGGGTTCGACGAGGCGGGGGCGGCCGCGGCGGCTTCCACCCAGCCCGAGCCCTCCCAGTCGGCCAGTACCTTGGCGGCTTGCGGATGCAAGCGCCGTGCCTCGGTCAGACTGAGGCACGGCAGCGTCGAGGCAGCAGGAGTTTCCCCCGCTGCGGCGACGCCGAGTGCGCGCGCCAGCCGCCAGAGCGCCACGCTGCGCGGCGCAATCTGGCCGGGCAAGGCCGACAGGCCCGTTGCGGTGCAGCGATAGCTCGCGTTCGAAGATCGAGCCGGCGCGGCCGTTGCCTCGCCGGGTTGGCGGTTGCGCAACTGGGCGGGCAAGGCCGCGCCAATGACTTCCCCCAGCGCGCGCTGGTAATACCGCGCGACGAACTGCATCAAGTCCAGCCAGGCGGGCGCCAGCGGGGTGAGGGCAGTGTGCGCTGCGGCAATGGGTCGCAGCGCGGCGAGACGGGTTGCGTGCGGCTGCGGCGCCAGTGCCATCACCACCCCGCTGACGGTCTGGCGTCCCAAAGGAACGCGTACCAGAGTGCCCGGCGCCAGCGACGCCTGAGCGCTGTAATCGAGCGGTGGCAGGCCCGGCGCGTCAACGGCAACCTGGAGAACGACGGACATGGATAGTGCGCAGCGGGTTGAGGTCGGCGTTCGAAATGGGCGCTAAGTCGGCGTCAGATCAGGAATTATTCTGGATCAAAACAGGGTGTGGATAACTCTGTGCATCAATACCGCGCGCCAGGACAGCAGCCTTGTGGATAAGCCTGTGCAGAAGAATTTACCGAATTGTGAAATTTCAAAAAAATCGATATAAATCAATGAATTAGGTGTGAATATTTCAAGTCAAATCTGTGATCAACTTGCTGCGGTGCAAGCTGACCAAAAATGTGCATAAGCCGATTTGTCAAGCTTGACAAATCAGAATTTCCCTTGCAGCGCGGGGTCTCACCGGGCAGCGACAGAAGGGCGCACCGGGGAGCTGGTCGCGAGCCTGAACGCAGCCAGCTTCAACCGTTCAGGACGCGCTGCGGTGCAAGGCTCGGCTGTGGGTGTGCACCGCTTCGACCAGCGCCGACACATGCTCGGGCGGGGTGAATTGCGAAATGCCGTGTCCGAGATTGAACACATGGCCTGCGCCGGCGCCGACCGGGCCGAAACTGCGCAGCAGCCGTTGCACTTCTTTTTCGATGGCGGCGGGCGGGGCGAACAGCACGTTGGGGTCGAGATTGCCTTGCAGCGCCACGCGCTGGCCCACAAGGGCTCGGGCCTGGGCGAGCGAAGTCGTCCAATCGAGTCCGAGCGCGTCGGCGCCGGTGTCGGCCATGGCTTCGAGCCACTGGCCGCCGCCCTTGGTGAACAGAATCACGGGAACATCGGTCTGACGCATCCGCTGTTTGAGTGCGGCGATGACCTGCTGGCTGTAGGCGAGTGAAAACTCCTGGAAGGCGCCGTCGGCCAGCACGCCGCCCCAGCTATCGAAAATCATCACGGCTTGCGCGCCGGCGTCGATCTGCGCGGCCAGATACTGCGCCACCGCTTCGGCGTTGACCGCGAGAATGCGGTGCATCAGATCGGGGCGGGAATACAGCATCGTCTTGACGGTGCGGTAGTCGTCGCTGCCGCCGCCTTCGACCATATAACAGGCCAGCGTCCATGGGCTCCCGGAAAAACCGATCAGGGGCACGCGCTGGGTGCCGTTCTGCACCAGCGCGCGGCGGATTTCGCTGACGGCGTCAAACACGTAGCGCAGCTTGTCCATGTCGGGTACGGCGAGCGCGGCCACATCGGCCTCGGTGCGCAGCGGGCGATCGAATTTCGGCCCTTCGCCCGCCTCGAAGCGCAGGCCCAGACCCATGGCGTCTGGCACGGTGAGGATGTCGGAAAACAGAATGGCCGCGTCCAGCGCGTAGCGGTCGATCGGCTGCAGCGTCACCTCGGTGGCGAAGTGCGGGTTCTGCGCCAGACCGAGAAAACTCCCGGCGCGGGCTCGTGTGGCGTTGTATTCCGGCAGGTAGCGCCCGGCCTGGCGCATGAGCCACAGCGGGGTGTAATCGGTGGGCTGGCGGCGCAGAGCGCGCAGGAAGGTGTCGTTGGCAAGGGGTGCGTTCATGGGCGGTATTGTCGCAAACTGCGGGGGCAGCTGGATTTGCCCAGAACCTGCCCGATCCGAGCTTTCAGTCCATGCCGAATTCCCTGCGCTTGAGATAAAGCTCGCCCAATGTGCCGATCACTCGATTGGAGATGCGCGTGTATTCGCCGCCTTGCAATTGCTGCAGTGCCTCTTTCTGCTGATTCGCCAAAGCCTGGCGGGCGACATCGGCGGCTGCGCGGTGAAACGCAGCGTGTTCATCGAGCAGGCGGGTGAACAGGCGCTGCGTATCGGTGCTCAGCGCCGGACGGCTTTCGCGAATGCCATAGAGCCACTTGCCCAGATCGCAGCGGTTGTCCACCGCAATGGCGTCCGGGTCGAGTGTGGTGCAGGCGCCGTTGACGCAATCGTGCAACCGCTTCTTCCACGCTTTGTGCGCGTTTGTCGCCGAAAAAAAGTTCAGTTCCATACGGGGGCTGGGTTGACGATAGTTGGGCTGATGGCCCAAATATAGTTTTCAGGATGAAACTTTACAATTCGGCGATATGCCTTGGGCTGAAGGGCATCAAGATTCGGAAGGCGAGGGGCCAAGTCTGCACGCGGCCGATGCTTTTCAGCATCGCCCTACGATAGGCTGCACCTCATCATCAACCCGGGAGGAACTGTGCAACAACAACCCAAACACGGACCACGCTTCTGGTTGGGCAACGGCATTTTGGCGCTGGCCGCGGTGTTTTTGCTGTTCATCGACCAAGCGGCGCAATGGATGGGCACAGGCGCGGTCGCGCTCTGGATGGGGCTGGTTGCTGTGGGCGTCTATCTCATCGCCAAAGACGGGCGATGAGAGGCCGGGATGAGAGGCCGGGAGTTCAGCGAAAGAACAGCGCGCTCATCACCAGACCGATCAGCACGATGCTCCAGCGCATCACCTCGCGCGGAATGCGCCGGGCGACGCGCGCGCCAACATAGCCGCCCACCAGCACGGCGGGCAACATCACAGCCACCCAGCTCCACTGCACAGTGCCTGCGGCGGCGTAGATGCCCACGGCGAATAGGGTGAGCACGGCGGAGATGGCGTTTTTCAGCGCGTTCATGCGGTTGAGATGGGTCTCGCCGATCAGGGTGAGCATCGCCAACAGCAGCACGCCGAGGCCGCCGTTGAAATAGCCGCCGTACACGCTGACCACGAACAGGCCGACCAGCGCTTGCAGGCGCGGCGCATGCTGCTCGGGATGGCGGCCGATGCGGCGCAACAAGGTCGGCCCGAAGGCGAACAATGCGGTGGCGA
>CALBRU010000012.1 GCA_937927695.1 uncultured Thiomonas sp.
GGCTGGCCGACTTTAGAAGGCCCGGCATGGACGAACGACAGCCCTCCCCCGCCATCGCTCAGTTGCAATCGCGCGTTGAGCGGCTGCTGCTGCGTCACAACGAGTTGTTGCGCACCAACGCCTTGCTGGCCGAGCGGGTGCAATCGATCGAAGCCGAGCGCGACCAGATGCGTCAGCGCCTGCACGACGCCACCCAGCGCATCGACCGATTGCTGGCACGGCTGGATCAGACCCCTTCCATTTCGGGCGAGCCCGACCCACACGCATGAGCACGACCACGCTGGATGTGAACATCATGGGCCAGATCTATACCCTGGCCTGCCCCGCTGACGAGCAAGCCGCCCTGCTGGCCGCCGTGCGCGAGGTGGACACCGAGATGTGCGCCATTCGCGATATAGGCAAGGTGCGCGCCCGCGAGCGGATCGCCGTGCTTGCCGCGCTCAATCTGGCGCACAGCCTGATCGAGACGCGCAATGCGAACAAGACCGCAGACGCATCGACGCAGGCTTCGCTGGCGTTTGAACAAGATGCGCAGGCCGTGGCCCAACTCACCCGTCAGCTCGACGAAGCCCTGGGCGCCGAGGGCAAATTGCTCTGATTCTTCCCCGGCCGCGAGTCATCGCCCTACAATCGGACTCGTCTGTCGGGTTTGGTTGGGTCGGCATTTCCTGAACCGATAAATTTGTGCCTCGGGCTTGGAAATTCTGTGTGTGCGCGTGACGTCTCGCGCAGACGTCCCCAAAGCGCAGTGACCTTGCCCACCTGTCCCAGTAGGGTTCAGGGATCAACGCTCAATCAGGTTCCGGCAGACACCTCTTCCGCATGACCTCCCCTTTGCTTCGCCCTGCCCTGTGCGTTCTTGACACCCAGGTCCTGCTCGACTGGGCGCTATTCGACGATCCGCGCGTGCGTCCTTGGTCCGAAGCCATACAGCGCGGCAGCGTGCGCTGGGTTTACTGTGCCGCCATGCGGGTCGAGGCCTTGCGCGTGGTGCACTATCCGGCGCTGGCCAAGCGGTTCGAGCCCCAGGCATCAGCCGATAAGGTGGCCGATTGTTTTGCGCGTTGGGGGCAGTGCTGCGCCGACCCGCCGAGTCAGCGCCAATTGATCTGCTCCGATCCGGATGATCAGGTCTTTCTCGATCTGGCCCTCACGCAGACTGCCGCCACGCTATTGAGCCGAGATCAGGCCGTGCTGCGGTTGGCGCGGGCCGCCCGCAGCGTGGGACTAGCTATCGGCTCGCCAGAACAAATCGCCACGCCGATTTAAGGGCTCAAGATAAGGTCTCAGGAGGCCGACTGCCCCAGCGCCAGCAGACGGTTTTTGCGCCGCAGCGACCACCAGATCATGCCACTGCCCAGAATGATCAGTGGGATCGACAGCAACTGCCCCATGGTGAGGTGAAACCAGAGATAGCCGAGAAACGCATCGGGCTGGCGGAAAAATTCATCGGTGAAACGCGCCAGCCCATAGCCAAGCGCGAAGCACCCGGCAATGAAACCGCGCGGCCGCTCCTTGCGCGACAGCCACCACAGCACCACGAACAGCACAATGCCTTCGAGAAACATCTCATACAACTCGGAGGGAAAGCGCGGCACCATGCTGCCGGACTTGGGGTAAATCATCGCGCCCGGCCACCAAGCGGGCGCAGGTCGTCCCCACAACTCGCCGTTGATGAAGTTGCCGATGCGGCCGAACGCCAGGCCGGGCGGAATGAGCGGAGCGACAAAGTCCATGATCTGCAGCCACGAATAGCGCCGGGTACGCGCAAACCAGTAGGCCGCCACCATTACGCCGAGCAGCCCGCCGTGGAAGGACATGCCGCCGTCCCACACCGCGATGATCTGCGCCGGATGAGAGAAGTAATAGTCCGGCTGATAGAACAGCACGTAGCCGGTGCGCCCCCCCAGAATCACCCCTAAAACACCGGCAAACAGCAAGTCTTCGATATTGCGCGAGGTCCAGCCTTGGCGCGCGTAAGGCTGGTCTTTGAGGCGTTTTTGCGCAAGCAGCCAAAAAGTGATGAAGCCCAGCAGGTACATGATGCCGTACCAATGCACCTTGATCGGGCCAAGTTGCAGGGCGATGGGATTGAAGTCGGGGTGAACTAGCATGGGCGTGAAGTGTACGGGCTTGCCTTGAGCATTCCTTTCAAGCGGCGCGCGGGCAAGCCAATATTTACCTTTGGATACTACTGCGCCGCTTCCATGAGAGTGCACGCCGCCGCTTGCCGCGCGACAATGACTCTTTGTCGACCCGCTCCCACTGCCTGCCATGCCCCAGAAACTGCGTTCCGAAAACATCACCGTGGGCGCATCGCGCGCGCCCAATCGCTCCATGTTCTATGCCATGGGCTACAAGAAGTCGGACTTCAGCAATCCGATGATCGGTATTGCCAACGCGCACTCCACCATCACCCCATGCAACTCCGGCCTGCAGCGCCTGGCCGACGCCGCCATCGAGGGTGTGCGCGCAGCCGGCGGCAATCCGCAGATGTTCGGCACGCCGACCATTGCCGACGGTATGTCCATGGGCACCGAGGGCATGAAGTATTCGCTGGTGTCGCGCGAGGTCATTGCCGACTGCGTCGAGACCTGCGTGCAGGGGCAGTGGATGGACGGCGTGGTCACCGTGGGCGGCTGCGACAAAAACATGCCTGGCGCCATGATCGGCATGCTCCGTTGCAATTTGCCGGGCATTTTCGTCTATGGCGGCACCATTCTGCCGGGCCATTACAAGGGCAAGGATCTGAACATCGTCTCGGTCTTTGAGGCCGTGGGCGAACACGCCGCCGGGCGTATGAGCGATGCCGATTTCGACGCCATCGAGCAATGCTCTGTGCCCACCAGCGGCTCCTGCGGCGGCATGTACACCGCCAACACCATGTCCAGCGCTATCGAGGCCATGGGTATGTCGCTACCCTACTCCAGCACCATGGCGAATGTGCACGAGGAAAAAGTGCAGTCCGCGCGCGACTCCGGCCAGGCGCTGCTGGCCGCAGTGCGCGCCGGGCTGAAGCCACGCGACATCGTCACCCGCAAGGCGCTGGAAAACGCCGCTGCCGTGGTCATGGCCACGGGCGGCTCGACCAACGCGGTGCTCCATCTGCTGGCCATTGCGCATGCGGCCGAAGTGCCGTTTGCCATTGAAGACTTCGAGGTGATTCGCAAGCGCACCCCGGTGCTTTGCGACATGAAACCCTCGGGCCGATATGTCGCCACCGATCTGCACCGCGCTGGCGGCATTCCGCAAGTCATGAAAATTCTGCTCGAAGCCGGTGTGCTGCATGGCGACTGCATCACCATCAACGGCAAGACCGTGGCCGAGAATCTCAAGGACGTTTCCGCCCAGCCCAGCGCCGAGCAAGACGTGATTCGCCCCATCGACAAGCCGATTTACGCCCACGGCCACCTGGCCATTCTCAAGGGCAATCTGGCCGAAGACGGCTGCGTGGCCAAGATCACCGGGCTGAAAAAACCCAGTATGACCGGCCCCGCCCGGGTGTTCGACGACGAGCAAAGCGCGCTCGAAGCCATTCTGGCCGGCAAGATCAAGGCGGGCGACATCATGGTGCTGCGCTACCTCGGGCCGAAAGGCGGCCCCGGCATGCCCGAGATGCTCGCGCCCACGTCGGCGCTGGTGGGCGCGGGGCTGGGCGAGTCGGTCGGGCTTATCACCGATGGCCGGTTCTCCGGCGGCACCTGGGGCATGGTCGTCGGCCACGTCGCACCCGAAGCCATGGTGGGCGGCCCCATCGCCCTGGTGCAGGAAGGTGACAGCATCACCATCGACGCGCCTTCCCTGAGTCTGACCCTGCACGTCAGCGATGAAGAACTCGCTCGGCGTCGCGCCGCCTGGACGCCGCCCGCCAGACGCTACACCCGCGGCGTGATGGCCAAGTTCGCGGCGCTGGTTGGCAGTTCGCATCGCGGCGCGGTGCTCGATGCCGATCTGGGCTGACGCAGCTGGGGCGCGCTCAGCTCAACCCGAGCCGCCCCGCCAAGCGCGCCAGGCATAGCCGAGCAAATACAGGCCAAAGCTCAGCGAGGCAATCCAGGTGCTGGCCGGATAACCGATGTAATACGCCGCAGCCAGCCCGCCCCAGGTCACCGCCAGACCGAGCGCCATCGACAAGCCGACGCCGCCCGCAATACTGCGGCTCACAGTCTGCGCCGTGGCCGCGGGGCCGATGAGCAAAGCGAAAATCAGCAAGGCTCCGATCACCGGCACGGCAATCGCCACCGTGGCCGCCACTAGCAGGATGAACAGCAGGTCGAGCAGCCGGGTATTCACCCCCCTCGCTTGAGCGCCTTCGGGGTTGAAACTGGCGAAGCACAGCGGGCGATACAGCACGGCCAGCCCCGCCAAACCCGCCACACAGACCAAGAGCGATAAGCCCGCCTGCTCTGCCGTGATGCCCACAATGCTGCCGAACAAAATACTCATCGCCGACTGCGCATTGGCGGTGTAGAGATTGAGAAACAACACGCCCAATCCCAGCGCGAACATCAGCACCATGCCGATGCCGATATCACGCTGGCGGATGCGCCCGCCTGTCAGCGCCAGGGCAACGCCGCTGGTCAGCGTAAAAGCAAAAAGACCGAGATAAGGACTCAGGCCCAGCAGAATGGCCCCCGCCGCGCCGGTGAAGCCGACATGCGACAGCGCATGCGCGGCAAACGCCTGCCGCCGCAAGGTGATGAAATAGCCCACGGCGGCGCTCAACACCGCAAT
>CALBRU010000013.1 GCA_937927695.1 uncultured Thiomonas sp.
GCAAACCCAGCACCACATCGGTCTGCGCGAATTGCCGCTGCCCGGCCAGCGCGGTGCGCATCATCGACAGCGTGGCGGCGGCATCACTTGCCTGAGCGGCCAGGGGCAGCAGATCGGCAATGGCCTGTCCGCGCTGCGGTTCGGGGGTATTGGCCAGGTCTTGGGCGATGACCGAGCCCGCCTCGCCGGTTTTCCCCATGAGCAAAAGCAGTTGCACGACCCAGGCCCCGGCCTCTCGTGAACCGGGCATGGCTTTGCGCCAGGCCTGAGCGGCTGCTAGCGCCTTGTCGGCCGCGCCTGCGCGCAGGGCGATTTCCGCGGCACGACGGTAGAGCGGCTCTGAGTCGAGTTCTTTCGCCGCCTTGAGCAACTCGGTGTAGGCCACTCCGGGATGCCCGGTATTGGCCGCAATCTCTCCAGCCAGAATG
Organism: uncultured Thiomonas sp.; assembly: GCA_937927695.1. GTDB lineage: Bacteria > Pseudomonadota > Gammaproteobacteria > Burkholderiales > Burkholderiaceae_C > Thiomonas. Next base: position 429 of record CALBRU010000013.1, read on the forward strand.
GCAAAAACTTGTCGCGCGGTTTCCTGCGCGCTGGCCCGAACGGCCGACTGCTGTGCATAGGCGGCGATAGGCACAGCGGTGAGAGCCGGAAACAACAGGGCCGACACAAGAACGGCAGCGCGCATGGGAATCCTGAAAGTCTGAATGGAACGCCGTACCTGCACCAGCAGACAGGGCCGAGAATCGTGCGGATTGTAGAAGTCTGCCATTTCCCCCTGCGGCACAATGCCGACATGCCCGAACTGCCCGAAGTCGAAGTCACCCGCCAGGGTCTGGAGCCCGCCTTGCTCGGCGCCCGCCTGACCGGCCTGCGCCTGGGCAAACCGCTGCGCTGGCCGCTGAACATCGACCCGCAAACGCTGGTCGGGCTGCGCATCAAAGCACTTGAGCGGCGCGGCAAATATCTGCTGCTGCGGCTGTCACAGACCAACGCCACCTCAAACACCGCTGGCGTGCTGATCGTGCATCTGGGCATGTCGGGTTCTTTGCGCTGGACGCCGGCCGTGCAAGTGCCCGCCCCGCTGTCGCCGCACGAGCATGTGGAATGGCTGACCGACCGCGGGGTGCTGCGCCTGCGCGATCCGCGCCGCTTCGGCGCGGTGCTCTGGCACGCGGGCGGCGAGGTGCAGACCCATCCCCTGCTGCGCGTGCTCGGGCCCGAGCCGCTGGGCGCCGACTTCGACGGCGCCACGCTGCGCCGCGCGCTGGCCGGGCGCCAGGCGGCGATCAAGCCGCTGCTGCTGTCGCAGCACATCGTCGCCGGAATTGGCAATATCTACGCCTGCGAGGCCCTGTTTCGCGCGCAGATCGACCCGCGCACTCCGGCTTCGCATCTGCGCCCCGTCCATTGCGATCGCCTGGCCGCAGCGGTGCGCGAAACACTGCAACAGGCGGTGGCGCTGGGCGGCAGCAGCCTGCGCGACTTTGCCCACAGCGACGGCGAACTGGGGTACTTTCAAATGCAGGCGCTGGTTTACGGCCGAGCAGGGCAGCCTTGTCGCGTCTGCACCACGCCCATCGGGCAGATCGTGCAGGGGCAGCGCAGTACCTATTTCTGCCCCAAGTGCCAAAAAATTCTCAAACCCAAGCCCAAGGCGGGGATACGCTGATCGAAATTCAGAGTGCGCTGTGTTTTACTTTTACTCAGTTAATCCACGCGCCCCACGCGATGAATCCGCACGTCGAAGCCCCCATCCT
>CALBRU010000014.1 GCA_937927695.1 uncultured Thiomonas sp.
CAGCAAAGGTCTGCCGGGCAAGAACATCCGGCCCTTCGCGGGCCTGCCGCTGATCGCGCACAGCATTCGCTTTGCGCTGCAGCACCCGGCCATCGGCGCCGTCTATGTGTCCACCGACGACCCCGAGATCGCGCGCATCGCCCGCGAGGCGGGGGCCGTGGTGCCCTATCTGCGCCCGGCGGAACTCGCGCGCGACGACACCCCCAAGCTTCCGGTCATCGAGCACCTGGTGGCCTTTCTCGAAGCACAGGGTCAGACCATCACCCGCATCGTCGATCTGCAGCCCACTTCGCCGCTGCGCACCGCCGAAGACCTGGACGGTTGCCTCGCCCGCGCCGACGCGCCCGACGCGCCGGGGCTGGTGCTCAGCGTGTTCGACAGCGGCTTCAACCCCTATTTCAACCTCGTCGAAGAGCAGCCCGACGGCGGCGTCAGCATCAGCAAGGGCGGCGGCCTCACCGCCCGCCAGAGCGCGCCCAAAGTCTGGGCGCTCAATGGTTCGATCTACGTCTGGCGGCGCGAAGCCCTGGCTCACGCCGCGCAGCACGGCCTGTGGAGCGTGTCCGTAGCGGCTTACGCCATGCCGCCGCAGCGCTCGGTGGATATCGACACCGCCGACGACTTCGCCCTGGCCGAGTGGCACTATGCCCGGCAGCCATCCGGAACTTGATATGCCCAATAACCGCGTTTTTCTCATTGCCGAAGCCGGCGTCAACCACAACGGCCGACTCGACCTCGCGCTTCAACTCGTCGACGCTGCCCGCGCCGCCGGAGCCGATGCGGTCAAGTTCCAGACCTTCCGCGCCGAAGACCTCGCCCTGCCCGGCACCGCCACCGCCGCCTACCAGCAGGGCGCCACCGGCGAGACCGATCAATTCGCCATGCTGCGCAAGCTCGAACTCAGCGCCGAGCAGCACCAGATCGTCGCCGCGCATTGCGCGCGGGTCGGCATCGAATTCATGTCCACCCCGTTTTCGGAAGACGCGGTGGATCTGCTGGTCAGCCTCGGCGTGCGGCGGCTGAAAATTTCGTCGGGCGAAATCGTCAACCGCCCGCTGCTGGCCAAGGCCGCCGCCACCGGATTGCCGCTCATTCTCTCCACCGGCATGGCCACCCTGGACGAAGTCAATCAGGCCGTCGGCTGGGTGCGGGCGGCTTGGGCGCAGCAGGGCGTTCACTCCCTCCCCACGCGTGGGGAGGGTTGGGGTGGGGAAGGTTGCGATGAGGCCGACCCACACGGCCGTCAGCGAGCACCGAGCCCCGGGGTAGAGGCCGCCCCCATCGCCCAGCGCCTCACCCTGCTGCAATGCACCTCCGCCTACCCCGCGCCGGACGACGCGCTCAACCTGCGCGCCATCGCCACTCTGCGCACCGAGACCGGCCTGCCCACCGGCTATTCCGACCACAGTCTGGGCAATACCGCTGCACTCGCCGCCGTGGCCCTGGGGGCCTGCGTGGTCGAGAAACACATCACCCTCGACCGCAAGCTGCCGGGCCCCGACCACCGCGCCTCCAGCGAACCCGACGAGTTCGCGGCGCTGGCGCACGACATCCGCCGCATCGAGGCCATGCTGGGCGACGGCGTCAAGGCGCCGCGGCCCGACGAGATCGACGTGCGCACTGTCGCCCGCCGCAGCGTGGTGCTGGCCACCGCCCTGACCGCAGGCGCCGTGTTGCAGCGCGAACACCTGCAATTGCGCCGCCCCGCCAGCGGCATTCCCGCCGCCGAACTGGACGCCGTCATCGGCCAGCGCCTGCTTGCCGACACCCCGGCGGGTGCCGTGTTGCAGTGGGAAAACCTCAAGGGCCTAAACGGAACCTGAAATCGTTTCAGGTTTCAGGAGCCCGGCGCATCCAAAAGGGTCTACTCGGTCGCGAGTAAAACCGGCAGAGCGTTCTGCACAATGTTCCAAACCGTGTGCGGGTCGATCGTGGCGTAGCCATGGATCAACTGATTGCGCAAGGCAACGACCTGCGGCAAGTCCTGAATGCGCGCAGCCTTGGCTGCATCCCATTGGGATAGTTGATTGAGCGCCTCGCCGATCACTTCAAACTTACGCTCGACTGCGGCCCGCACCAACTCGTTGGTCACATAGGCCTTGGCGTCCAGGTCTGCGGTAAAAGCCAGGATCGCCTGCGCTGCCTCGCGTGCGTCTCAAAGTGCGTCTCAAAGATAGGCGCGCGGGTTACGCTGCATACACGGGCTCACGATGGCGGTTGATACGGGCGAGCACGTACGGAGGGGCGCCGCGCCAGGCTCCACCAGATCGCGCGAAATTTACAAAATTACCGCTGCACTGTGAAACCATGACGTGGTAATTTCGTCACATGAAGTAGATATCTTCTGATTTGCTGCAAAACATCATGTCCACAAAAAACATCGATCTGATTTATTTCAACGCCGGAGGCGGCCACCGCGCCTCGGCCTTGGCTCTGGAAAAAAGCATTGCGCAGTCGGGTTTGCCTTGGCAGGTTCGGCTGGTCAACCTCACCGACGTGCTCGACCCGCAGGGCACGGTACGCAAATACACCTTCTCTCCGGAAGACTATTACAACGCCCGACTGGCGCGCGGCCTCACCATCGGCCTGAGGCACGAACTCAAACTGTTGCAAGGGGCGTTGCGCCTGCTGCATCCCACCCTGCTCAAAATTCTCAAGCTGCACTGGCTGCGCACCGAGCCCGATCTGGTGGTGTCGCTGATTCCCAATTTCAACCGTTCGCTGTTCGAGAGCCTGACGGCCACTCTGCCCGGCGTGCCCTATGTGACTCTGTTGACCGATCTGGCTGATTTTCCGCCTCATTTCTGGATGGAGCAGGGGCAAGACCAGCACCTCATCTGCGGTTCGGAGCATGCCGTGCAGCAGGCTTTGCAGGCCGGGTTCGCTGCCGAGAAAGTGCATGCGACTTCCGGCATGATCATTCGCCCCGATTTCTACACCGAGCCCGTGGGTTTCGACCGAACGGCCAGCTTGCAGGCCATGGGTTTTGACCCGCAGCGTCCGGTGGGGGTGGTGATGTTCGGGGGGCACGGCTCGCGCAGCATGCTGGCCATCGCCGAACGTCTGCCCGATGTTCAACTCATTTTCATGTGCGGTCACAACGCCAAGCTGGCGACCAAGCTGCGCGCCTTGCCGACCACCGCGCCGCGCCATGTGATGGGCTTCACCAGCGCCGTGGCCGAGGTGATGAGGCTGGGCGATTTTTTCATCGGCAAGCCGGGCCCCGGCTCCTTGAGCGAGGCGCTGCATCTGGGACTGCCGGTGATTGTCACGCGCAACGCATGGACCATGCCGCAGGAGCGCTACAACACCGATTGGGTGCGTGAAAACGGCTTCGGCCTGGTGCTGCCGAGCTTTCGCGGCATCGAGGCGGCGCTGCCCGCGTTTCTCGACGATCTTGCCGCGAGCCGCGCGCGCGTGGCGGCATATCACAACCGGGCAGTTTTCGAGGTGCCGCAGATTCTGCAAGGCATTCTGCACAGCGCCGAGCAGGTGCAGCTTGATGCGCAGAGCTTGATGGGCGCGTCTACCCCCCGCCTTTTTGAAAATGGGCGGTGAACTGCTGCCACCACGCCCTGCGCTTGGCGGGGTCTGCGGCGGTGAGCGACACCTCGGCCAGCCAGCGTTCGAGCACGATCAGCCCCAGCCGGGTGGGCTCGGCAGGATGCAGGCGGATGTGCCAGTCGCAACCTGCGTCATGCCCTGAGTAAGCCTGCGGGCCGTCGGCGCGCAGAGTGGGGAACGCCATCGTCAGCTGCCGCGCAAACGCGCGGCGGGTGATGGCCATATCTAGTTGGCAATGGGCCGGGGCGTCTAGGCCGTACATGAAGTGTGCTCAGCCCCCAGCGACGGGCGGCCAGATCGCCAGGGTTTCACCTTCTTGCAGCACGCGGGTGTCGCGCTGGTCTGGCGCGATATAAACACCATTCACCAGAACCAAATGCACCAGCTTCCAAGGCAGGCGAAAGCGCTCCACCACGTCTTGGATGGTGGTGCCCGGCGCGATGTCCAGCAGGATCTGGTGGCCTTGCCGCGGCTGCGGTAGATAGTCCGTCAGGGTAGCCATCAGCTTGAGCGTGATTTGCACGCCAGCCTGGGTCTGAGCCTGGGCAAGAGGGGAAGATGTGGGCGCATCCATGAGGGAGTGAATCGCCTTCAATGATGCACCGTATCGGCGCGACGGTCTTGCGCCTGCGCGCTGGCGAGGTAGGCTTCCATCAGGCGGGTGGGGTCGGCCAGCAGGCGGTCTTTCCAGGCGCCGAGCTTGACCCGGCCTTCGACCAGGCCGCGCAATACGCCGATGTGCTGCGTCGTGCCGATGCTGTTGCTGCCCACCATCACATCGCCCTCGAATTGCAGGCTGAGGTGTTTGTAACCTGCCCGGTCGGTCAGCTCCACGCCTTGCCCTCCCTTCACGCCCTGCCACTGGCCGAAGCTGCTGGAGATCAGTCCCAGGGTGTCGAGCACGTTGATCTGGGTCACTCCGCGCAGCTGGGTGCGCCGACCGGCCATATTCATCGCGGCGACATAAGCCTGATCGACCGCGTTGGGTTGAATGGCGCTGACCATCGGTTTGCCATAGAGCATGTCGAACGCCTCGGCGCAATCTCCTGCGGCAAAGATGCCGGGAACATTGGTCTGCATGTGATCATCGGTGAGCACGCCTTGCAGGCAATGCACGCCAGAGCCTTCGAGAAAACCGATATTGGGCTTGACGCCGGCTGCCGAAATCACCAGATCGGCGGGCAGACGTTCGCCAGTGGACAGGCGCACTGACAGCGGGGCGGCCATGTCGCTGGGGTTGGATTCGATGGACTCGATGCGCGCGCCGGTGTGCACCGTCACGCCCTTGCCCTGCACCCAGTCGCGGATCATGCCGCCCGCGGTTTCACCCATCATGCGCGGCACCATGCGGTCGCCCATTTCCACCACGGTGAGCTGCACCCGGCGGCGCACCAGACTTTCCATGATGATGCAGCCGATGAAGCCCGCGCCCAACTGGATGACCCGCGCGCCCGGCACGGCGAACTGGGTGAGGGCGCGAGCGTCTGCGAGCGTCCAGCAGGTATGCACCCGCTGCGCGTGAATGCCGGGAATGCGCGGCAGCGTCGGCGTGGAGCCAGTGGCGATCAGCAGGGTGTCGAAGGACAGTGTTTCACCGGATTCGAGGGTGAGGGTTTTGCGCGCGGCGTCGAGCGACTTCACCCGCGCATGGCGCTGGCTGATGCCGATCTGCCTGAAGTGCTGCGGGTCTTTGCGCAGCCAGGTGCCGCGCTCGGTGATGTCGCCGTGCAGCAGGTAAGGAATCGCCATGCGTGAATACGGCGGCCCTTCTTCGTCGCCGATCAGGGTGATGGTGTCGTCAGTGGCGCTGTGTTTGCGCAGGGTTTCTGCAGCAACGACGCCTGCGGGGCCGTTACCGATGATGACGTGGTGTTTCATGGTTGAATATTTTTGCCGTTGAACCGCGAATGGACAGATACGGCCATCTCCTCCCCCACAGCGTAGGGGAGGTTGGGAGGGGGAGGTGGTGCGAGCGCAAACCTCCCCACCCCAGTCCTCCCCCGCCTGGGGAGGGGGCTCAAGTCAAAGCCCGAGTCGCGTGCGGGTTTCGGGCTTGAGCGTGCCTTCCGGAGTCCAGCCGCGCAGCTCGTAATACCGAGGCAGCATTTCGGGCAGCTTGTTGGTCAGCCCCTTGGCCGGGCCGGTCTTGGCGGGCTCTTTGAGCAGACGCGGCGGCAAGGTGTCGTCCTTGGCGGTGAAGCCCGCGCGGTTGTTGTAGTCGCGCTCCATATTCCAGATGCGCTCGCCTATGGTGTTCAACTCGTCCATGGTGAACTCTTCCAGGCAGGCTGCGGCAAGCTGCGGCTGCACGTCGGCCAGCGTCCAGGCGAAGCTGGTGAACAGGCAGATACCGGCAGAGTCGAACACGGCCGTGGCGTCTTGAAACGCCTTGACCAGTTCGGGCTTGCCGTCGGCCACCAGCGGATCGGTCTTGACCGGAATGCCCAGCACTTCCGAAGCGACCGTGTAACCGCGCAGATGGCAGGCGCCGCGGTTGCTGGTGGCATAGGCCAGGCCCATGCCTTGAATGCCGCGCGAGTCGTAGGCCGGGAACTCCTGGCCCTTGACGCTCATGCTCAGTTCCGGGTGGCCGTACTTGGCTGTCAGGCGCTTGCTGCCCAGCGCCAGTTCCTTGCCGAAGCCCTCGCCGCGCGCGGTGATTTCGGCGAAGTAGGTCAGCGCCTTGGCCGAGCCGAAGGGCGCTTCCACGCCGAGTTGCTCCTTGGTCAGCAAGCCCATGTCGTACAGCTCCATCACCGCGCCCACGGTGGCGCCGAAAGTGATGGGGTCCATGCCGTCTTCGTTGCAGAGGAAGTTGGCGTAAGTCAACGCCTCCAGATCGTTGACGCCGTTGGCCGAGCCCAGCGCCCAGGCGGCTTCATATTCCAGCCCGCCAGATGCGCCCCAATACTGCGGCTTGTTCTCGACGCTGAAATGGTGTTCGTCGATCTTGCTGATGCGGCCGCAGGCGATGGTGCAGCCAAAGCAGGCTTGGTTGGTGACCAGATTGGGCTTGCCATCGGTTTTGCGCGGCTCGTGCATGGCCTCGCCGGAGATGTCTTTCGCGCCTTCGAATTGCACGTCGCGGTGGTTTCGCGTGGGCAGGGCGCCGATTTCGTTGATGACGTTCATCAACACCTGGGTGCCGTATTTAGGCAGACCCTGGCCAGTGACCGCGTTGTCGTGCAGCACTTTCTTGCCCGCGTTGACCGCAGCCATGAACGCCTTGGGGTCGCGCACATTGCCCACGCCCAGGGTGCCACGCACCGCGATGGCCTTGAGGTTCTTGCTACCCATCACCGTGCCCACACCCGAGCGACCGGCGGCGCGGTGCAGATCGTTGACGATGGCGGCATACATCACCCCGTTTTCACCCGCACGGCCGATGGAGCTGACGCGGATCAGCGGGTCTTGGTGATGGTTCTTGATCCAGGGTTCGGTTTCCCATACGGTCTTGCCCCAGATCGGCGAAGCGTCGAGCAGTTCGGCCTTGTCGTTTTCGATGGACAGATACACCGGCTTGGGCGATTTGCCTTCGACGATGATCATGTCCCAGCCTGCCATCTTCAGCTCGGCGCCGAAATAGCCGCCGGAGTTGGAGCAGGCGATCGCGCCGGTGAGCGCGCCCTTGGTGATCACCGAGTAACGCCCGCCGGTGGACACCATGGTGCCGGTCAGCGGCCCGGTGGCGTAGATCAGCTTGTTGTCGGGCGAGAGCGGATCGACCTTGGCGTCGACCTCCTCGACGAAATACTTGGTCGCCAGCCCGCGCTGGCCGATGTACTCGCGCGCCCACTGCATATTCAGCGGCTCGCTCTTGATGGTGCCTTGCGTGAGGTTCACGCGCAGAATTTTTCCGGCCCAGGTCATGGTCGTCTCCTCGATGTGGTGTGCGTTCAGGCCACGGCGTTCTGGTTGCCCAGCTTGTCGGCCCATTGCTGCATGCGTGACAAGCCGGTCCAGCTGGCATCGACATAGGTGATGGCGCCAGTGGGGCAGGCTTCGGCGCAGGCCGGCTCGCCGCCGCACAGGTCGCATTTCTGCACCTTGCCGGTGTCGGCGACATAGTTCACCGTGCCGAATGGGCAGGCGATGGTGCAGACCTTGCAGCCCACGCAAACATCTTCGAGCACGATCTTGGCGCCCGTGGCGGCGTCTAGCTTGATGGCCTCTACCGGACAGGCATGCAGACACCAAGCTTCGTCGCACTGCGTGCAGGTATAGGGCACCTTGCGGCCAGTCTCATGGAAGTCGAACACCTTGATGCGGCTTTTTGAGGTGTTGAAAATTCCGTAGTTTTCATACGAGCAGGCCATCTCGCATTGCAGGCAACCCGTGCACTTGTCAGGGTCGATATGCAGGGACTTTTGCATCTTGCATCTCCTCGATTGTTATGAATATCTGAACGCCCCAGGGCCGCGCTGCACGCCTGATCCTCGCTGCGAACGGGCCTGATGCGGGTTTGACCATCGCAATATAGGCCGTGGTTCAGAAGGGTGAAAGCGGGCGAAATGCTTTGCCCGACTAGGGCGCTCGGGTATGTGCCGTAGCGTTATCCACCTGCTGTGCAACGAGAGAAATCGCGAAGCTCGCGGCGGACTTTTGCGCCCGAATTCACGCGGCCATCACCCGCCGTGCCAGATGGGTCAAAGGCCGCTCGATCAAATGCTCCATACGGTGCGGCAGCGCCAGCGGCTTGAGCAGCATCTTCACCGCCTGCTCCATCGGAAGCCGCGCGCCCACATGGTGGTACAGACGTTGGCAGATATGCTCAAAAGGTACATCGCCGACTGCATCGAAGTGGGGCTGGAACAGCCAGACGTGACGCAGCGCGATGTCGGAGTCGCTGGTGCGCAGTTCAGCCAGCCGACGCTTGAGTGCACCGAGAATGCGTGCGCGCGACAGATTGCGCTCGGCGTTGATCTCTTTGAAGTAGCGATAAAAGTGCTTGTAGTGCTGCACCTCGTCGGTACGAATGTGCTCGGCCAGTTCGTTGAGAACCGGCTCGGAAGTGAAGTCGCGCAGGGTCTGGTAGTAGGTGGCCGTGCCCGTCTCCACCACGCAACGGGCCACGAGTTCCAATGCGCGGTCGTCTTCGAGTTCTTCGACGGTGCACAGGCGCGAGTATTCGCTGAAAAAAGAAGCGTAGGCTGCATCCCAGTCGAACTCGGGCCAGACGGTTTGCACATAGGTCTTGAGCGCGCGGCCGTGCTGCAGTTCTTCGGGCTCCCACTGATGCTGCAGCCAATCGGAAATGGGGGGGTAGGCGTCGAAATGTTCGACCAGATTGCGGGTGTAGGTTTCCGAGCCCGACTCGACAAAAGAAGCGCTGGCCAGCAGATAGAACAGTTCGACGTTGTCGTGAACCGACTCGGTATGGATACGCGGGTAATCGATCCAGTCCAGCGTCCAGTGCGGTTGATGGTCTGACGCGCGTCGGCCGGGGGTGGGGGATGTTGGAGTGGCGCGGTTCATAAGACGACTTTCTACCCTGTCATGCTTGAAGCATAGACTGAAAATTCGACATCACAGTTCCTCATCCGCCTCCCAACCCGTCTAAACTTGTCACAAGGTATGACCTCTTCACATTGGCACAAGGAGCCCTTCATGAAGTCCCAAAAAACTCTGGCAGTCGTTCTCTCCGCTAGCCTCGTCGCGCTGTCGCTTGGCGGCTGCGCGAACATGAATGAGTCGCAGAAAACCACCGCCTCCGGTGCGGGCATCGGCGCCGCTGCCGGGGCTGTGATCGGCGCCTTGACGGCGGGCGGCAACACCGGCAAGAGCGCAGCAACTGGCGCTGTGGCCGGTGCGGCAGTGGGCGCATTGGGCGGCTATTTGTGGAACCAGCATCTGGAGAAGCAGAAGCAGGATTTGCAGGCTCAGGCGCAGGCCTCGGGTACGGGCGTGCAGGTCACGCAGACGCAGGACAATCGTCTCAAGATGAACGTGCCGGCCGATGCGGGCTTTGCCACAGGCAGCGCGCAGCTCAATTCGCGCATGTATCCCATTCTGGAAAGCCTGGCCACCGGCCTGAATCAGAACCCGTCTGAAACCGTGCAGGTGTTCGGTTTCACCGACAGCACGGGAACCGATGCGATCAACTATCCGCTGTCTGAAAACCGTGCGCTAACGGTGAAGAACTTCCTTGTGTCGCGCGGCGTGGCACCGCAACGCGTTACCACCCAGGGACTGGGCCCGCAAAACCCAGTGGCGAGTAACGCCACGGCGCAGGGCCGCGCCGCCAACCGGCGGGTGGAAATTTATGTGGCCATGCCTGCCCAGCGCTGAGACGGTGCCTCCCTTCAGGGTACTCCCCTAGCCAGCGCCGCAACTCAGACAGCGAGGACCATGAGTTCCGGTATCGGGCGCTCCAGCAGATCCACGGCTTTGCACAGTGCCTCGAAACACTGGGGATCAAGCGCGGTGCCCACGGTTTTGGACATGATCTGCAGGGTTTCCGGGATGGGTACGGCGCCGCGGTAGGGCCGGTCGGCGGAAATGGCGTCGAAGATGTCGGCGGTGGTGATGATGCGGGTTTCCAGCGCAATGTGTTCGGCGGTGAGGCGGCGCGGGTAGCCGGTGCCGTCGAGCCGCTCGTGATGCGCGGCGCTGATGCGTGCCAACTCGGAGAAGGCGCTGATCCGTCCCAGAATGCGCTCGGTGTAGGTGGCGTGCATCTGCACGGCTTCCCATTCGGCCGCGTCGAGTTTTCCGGCCTTGTCGAGTATCGCATTGCTCACGCCGAGCTTGCCCACGTCGTGCAGCAGCGCGCCGCGGTAGAGCCAGCGGCGGCGCTCGGGCGCGAAGTCAAGCTGGGTGGCGATGTGGTCAGCGTAGAGCGCCACGCGGGCGCTGTGTCCGGCGGTGTAGGGGCTTTTGGCATCGACAATCTGACCGAAGGCGGCGGCGATTTCGTCGAGATAGTCTTCGTCCAGCGGCACGCAGCATTGCGCGGGCTCCAGTGCGAGAACCTGGTGGTCGAGATCGGGGGCGCGCAGCGTCTGCCAGAAAGCATCCTGCTCGGAAAGGGTGAGAAAGGCATCCACTAGTGCGGGATCGAACCAACTGCCTCGCCGACGGCGGATTTCCTCGCGCGCCTCGGCCGGCCCGCTGGCGGTGAAAAACACATCGACCACCTGCGACAGCAAGGCCAGCCTGGCGTAGAGCGGAATGTGCTCGCCCGTAAGACCTTCGGGTTTGCCGCTGCCGTCCCAGTGTTCATCCAGTCCGTGGATGCCTTGGGCGACGTTTTCGGGAAAGCGTAGTTGCCGCGCAATGTCGGCGCCGCGCTGGCAGCGGGTTTGAATGAGTTCCTGCGCGATGTCACTGCCATTGCGAAAGATGTTGAGCGTGGCGCGAAAGCGCTCGGCCAAGCCACTGCGCAGGCCGGTATGGTCGAGTACGAAGCGCAGCACATGCGGCAGGCTGCCGTCGAGCAGTTTGAAATCGCGCTTGAACTGCAGATCGTCCGCGAGATAGAGCTCGCAGATGCGGGCGGCATTGCTGCTGCAGCCCAGGTCTTTGAGCAGCAGGGTGTAATACAGCTCCCATTGCTGCGGTGCGGGCAGGCCGATTTCTCGACCGACCGACATGCCGATCCAGGCGCAGCGCACGCAGTGGCCTTCGGGCTGGCCCTCGGTCATGTCGAGCGCGTGACTCAGGGCGCTCATCAGTTCGGCGAGTTTTAGATCATTCATTTCGCCAGCTTAAAAGCGCGGGATTTCTCCTATTTGTTGCATCGCTGCATCTACTGCGTGAAAGTGTGAAATTTCTCACGAACTTCCCGAGTTCGGCTTGCGCATACGGGAATGCAGCCCTCCCTACAATGACGTTTTATCTCCCTGGCCCGCCCGCGCCGGCCGCCGTTCCCAATGAACGCCCCTGCTACACACGCCCCCCAACACATTCTCGCGCTAGGCCAAGATGCGGCGGATGCACCCGTCCGCCTGCGCGAAATTCCGTACAACTACACCTCGTTTTCCGACCGCGAAGTGGTCATGCGCCTGCTGGGCAGCGAAGCCTGGGGCTGGCTCAACCAGTTGCGGCAGGAGCGGCGCACCGGACGTTCGGCGCGCATGTTGTACGAGGTGCTGGGCGACATCTGGGTGGTGCAGCGCAATCCGTTTTTGCAGGACGATCTGCTGCAGAGCCGCAAACGGCGTGCTGCGCTGATCGGCGCGCTGGAGCACCGGCTGCGCGAAATCGACCGTCGTCGCGATGACAGCGCGCACAGCGGCAGCTCGGATGCGCAGCGCGACGCGCTGGTGCGCCAATTGCTCGACCGCGCCCGTGCCGCAGTGACTGCTTTTGCCGCCTGGTTCGACGAAGCCGCAGCGCTGCGCCAGCGGGCCCGCAAGGTGCTGGGGCGGCACAGTGCGCAGGGCGCGATCCGCTTCGACGGCATGGCGCGGGTGTCGCACGTGACCGACGCCACCGACTGGCGGGTGGAATATCCCTTTGTTGTGCTCTGCCCCGACAGCGAGGACGAGATTGCCGGTTTGGTGCGGGGCTGCATCGAGCTCGGCCTGACCATCATTCCGCGTGGAGGCGGCACCGGTTACACCGGCGGCGCGATTCCGCTGGTGTGGAAGAGCGCAGTGATCAACACCGAAAAGCTCGACCGCATCGGCCCGGTCGAATACCTGGAGTTGCCCGGCGTGGCCCATCCCGTGCCGACCATCCACACTCCGGCCGGGGTGGTGACGCAGCGCGTCTCCGACGCGGCCGACGCCGCTGGACTGGTGTTCGCCGTCGATCCGACTTCGGCCGACGCCTCCTGTGTGGGCGGCAATGTGGCCATGAACGCGGGCGGCAAAAAGGCCGTGCTGTGGGGTACGGCTATCGACAACCTGGCGTCTTGGCGCATGGTCGATCCGCAGGGCCGCTGGGTGGAGGTGCAGCGCCTGGACCACAACCTGGGCAAGATTCACGATGTGGATGTGGCGCGCTTCGAGGTGCGCACCTTGGCGGCCGACGGCGTGACCTTGCTGGAGCAGCGGCTGCTGGAAATTCCCGGCGCGCAGTTCCGCAAAGAGGGTTTGGGCAAGGACGTGACCGACAAATTCCTCGCGGGTCTACCGGGCGTGCAAAAGGAAGGTTGCGACGGCATCATCACCAGCGCCCGCTGGATTCTGCACAAAATGCCGCCGCATGTGCGAACCGTCTGCCTGGAATTTTTCGGTCAGGCGCGCGAGGCCATTCCCAGCATCGTCGAGATCAAGACCTTCCTCGATGCCCGTCCGGGCGGGGCGATTTTGGCGGGTCTCGAACACCTGGACGACCGTTACCTGAAAGCCGTGGGCTACGCCACAAAGAGCGCGCGCGGCACCCTGCCCAAGATGGTGCTGTTCGGCGACATCGTCGGCGAAGATGAAGCCGCCGTGGCTCGCGCCGCCTCTGAAGTGGTGCGCATGGCCAATGCGCGGGTGGGCGAAGGTTTCGTTGCGGTGAGCGCCGAGGCGCGCAAGAAGTTCTGGCTCGACCGCAAGCGCACCGCGGCGATTGCCCGCCACACCAACGCCTTCAAGATCAACGAGGACGTGGTGATTCCGCTGCCGCGCATGGGCGAATATGTCGACGGTATCGAACACATCAACGTTGAGTTGTCGCTGAAGAACAAGCTCGCCCTGGTGGCCGAGATCGACCGGACGCTGCGCGGCACGCTGCCGCTGGCCCGCAACGAAGAGCTGGCCGATGGCGAGCCTGCGCTGTCCAAGGAAGACCTGGAAGCCAAGCGAGCTCAGGCACTGGAACTGCTGGCGGCAGTGCATGCGCGCTGGTCGTTCTATCTCGATCATCTCGACAGGCCTTTGTTGGCGCTGTCCGATGCGCAGCGTGCGCTGTTGCCTGCATTGCCCGCTGCATCTACCGCCTTGCTGGCGCTGCCTGCGGGTGCAAATAACGAAGACCGCACGCTGTTCCACCTGCTGCAGGAGCATTCCCTGCGCGCCTCATGGAAGGCCGAGTTGCGCAAGCCTTTGGCGGCGGTGTTTTCCGGCGGCTTGTTCGAGCCGCTGCGCCGCGAGATCGACGCCATCCACCAGCGCGTGCTCAAGAGCCGCGCCTGGGTCGCGCTGCACATGCACGCGGGCGACGGCAATGTGCACACCAACATCCCGGTCAATTCCGACGACTACGCGATGCTGCAGCAGGCGCACGACGCGGTGGCCCGCATCATGGCGCTGGCACGCAGCCTGGGTGGCGTGATTTCGGGCGAGCACGGCATCGGCATCACCAAGCTGGAGTTCCTCACCGAAGCCGAGATCGGCGCTTTCCGCGCCTACAAGCGCGAAGTCGATCCCGAAGGTCGTTTCAACAAGGGCAAGCTGCTCGATGACCCGGCGCATCCGGCCGATCTGCGCAACGCCTACACCCCCAGCTTCAATCTGATGGGGCACGAGTCGCTCATCATGCAGCAAAGCGACATCGGCGCCATCAGCGCCTCGGTGAAAGACTGCCTGCGCTGCGGCAAGTGCAAGAGCGTGTGCGCCACGCACGTGCCGCGCGCCAACCTGCTGTACTCGCCGCGCGACAAGATTCTCGCCACCTCGCTGCTGATCGAGGCTTTTCTGTACGAGGAGCAAACGCGGCGCGGGGTGAGCATCCGGCATTGGGAAGAGTTTGAAGACGTGGCTGACCACTGCACGGTTTGCCATAAATGCGTGACGCCCTGCCCGGTGGACATCGACTTCGGTGATGTCACCATGAATATGCGCAACCTGCTGCGCAAGATGGGCAAGAAGAGCTTCAAGCCGGGCAACGCCGCGGCGATGTTCTTCCTCAATGCCACTCAGCCGCAAACCATCAAGCTGGTGCGTACCGCCATGGTGGGCGTGGGCTTCAAGGCGCAGCGCCTGGCCACCCGCCTGCTCAAACCCGCCGCCCGCGCGCAGACCGCGGCGCCCAAGCTCACCGTGGGCAAACCGCCGATCCGCGAGCAGGTGATTCACTTCATCAACAAGCCCATGCCGGGTGGCTTGCCGAAAAAAACCGCGCGCGCGCTGCTCGACATCGAAGACAAGGACTTCGTGCCTATCATCCGCAACCCGCGCGGCACTTCGGTGGACAGCGAGGCGGTGTTCTATTTTCCGGGCTGCGGCTCGGAGCGTCTGTTCAGCCAGGTCGGGCTGGCGACGCAGGCCATGCTGTGGCACGCCGGGGTGCAGACCGTGCTGCCACCGGGCTATTTGTGCTGCGGCTATCCGCAGCGGGGCTCGGGCCAGTTCGACAAGGCGGAGAAGATCATCACCGACAACCGGGTGCTGTTCCACCGCGTGGCCAACACCCTCAACTATCTCGACATCAAGACCGTGGTGGTGAGCTGTGGCACCTGCTACGACCAGTTGCAGGGCTATGAATTCGAGAAAATTTTTCCGGGTTGCCGCATCATCGACATCCACGAATTCCTGCTGGAGAAGGGTTATGGCCTCAGCCCAGGCGGCGCGGCGGGCGAGGTCAAGTACCTCTATCACGACCCGTGCCACAGCCCGATGAAAACGCAGGAGCCGATGAAAACGGTCAAGGCCCTGTTGGGTGACGGCGTGCTCAAGAGTGAGCGCTGCTGTGGCGAGAGCGGCACGTTTGGCATCTCACGGCCCGACATCGCCACCCAGGTTCGTTTCCGCAAGGAAGAAGAGCTGCGCAAGAACGAGCTGGCGCTGCGCGCCGATGGTTTTGCTGGCGACATCAAAATCCTGACCTCTTGCCCGTCCTGCCTGCAGGGACTCATCCGCTATGGCAACGATCTGCAGCATGGCCTGCTCGAAGCCGACTACATCGTGATCGAAATGGCGCGTCACCTCATCGGCGAAGACTGGATGGCCGACTACGTCAAGGCGGCGAACAACGGCGGCATCGAGCGTGTGCTGGTGTGAGCATGAAGTCGGCCCCCGTGCTGCTGGTGATCGACGTGCAGAACGGCTTTTGCACCGGCGGCGGCCTGCCGGTGCCGGATGGCGAAGCCGTGGTGCCGGTGATCAATCGGCTTGCGGCCAAGTTTTCGCAAGTGGTGTTGACGCAGGACTGGCATCCTCCGGGCCATGCGTCGTTTGCCCGCGCGCACCCGGGACGGCAGCCTTTCGAGACCATCGCCTTGCCCTACGGCCCGCAGGTGCTGTGGCCGGATCATTGCATTCAGGGTACGCGCGACGCGGCCCTGCACCCTGATCTGCACATTGCGCACGCTCAGGCCGTCATTCGCAAAGGCTGGAGGGCGGGCATCGACAGTTACTCAGCCTTCATGGAAGCCGACCGCAGCACGCCCACCGGCCTGACGGGCTATCTGCGCGAGCTGGACGTGCGCGAACTGGTGTTGTGCGGATTGGCCACTGATTTCTGCGTAGCCTGGAGCGCCTTGGACGCCCGGGCTGCAGGTTTCGAGGTGACCGTGGTGGAAGACGCCTGCCGCGCCATCGATCTCAACGGCTCGCTGGATCAGGCCTGGGCGCAAATGCGCGCCGCCGGGGTGCGGCGCGCGATGTCCACCGCGTTCTGATCAGACGTTTTCGCCCGGCGTGAGGGTGGCCGTGGGAGCGGCCTTGGCCCGCGGATGTTGGTGCACCGGCTCGTCTTCATAGCCGCGGATCATGGCCATGATGTGCGCCAGCGGCGTGTGGCCCGTGGTGGTGAGATAGACGTGGATGATGAAAAAAATCAGCATCATGTAAGCGCCGATGGTGTGCGCCCAGGCCACGGTTTGCAGGCTGATGCCCCACTGCTGCCAGATGGGCCATGCGCCCCAATCGGCGAAGAACAGCAGCCAGATGCCACTGATCCAGATGATGGGATTGATCATCAGCTTCACCCATAGATAGGCCAGACGCTGCAGCGGGTTGTGCTTGCGCGCGACGGTCTGGTGATAGGGGTGCTCCTCGCCGCGGAACATGCCATAGGCGTAATGCCGTGCGACCAGAAAAATCTTGTCGAAAGTGGGGATGTATTGCTTCCATTCCCCGGTGGTGAAGTGCCAGAAGATGGCGAACACCCACAGGGTCACCAGCGCCCACGCCGCAAACGTGTGGATGCGCAGCGCGGTGAGGAAGTCCACGCCGAGGTCATACAGACCGTGGATGCGAAAACCGGTCAACATCAGCAGGATGATCAGCCCGGCCTGGCTCCAGTGCCAGAAGCGCTCGAACCGCTTGAACAGGATGACGTGTTTTTTGTGTGACATGACAAATTCCTCAAAGATTCTTCGCTTCGCTGGTGATCAGTGGCTCTTGCTGCCGGGTTTGTTGCGGCGGCGCAGCCACAGGAAACTGCGGATACCGCCATGCACCATTACCCCGGCAAGGCTCAGCCCGGCTATGCCCAGACCGACGGTTTCGATCCAGGTCTGGTGGTCTTTGCTGCGACCCGGGATGTAGATGCCGTCGATCTTTTCCAGCCGACCGTTGTTGCTGTGGCATTGCGCGCAGTTGAGCGCCTTGTCTTTCGGCGCGACCATGTGGGTGATCGGCCAGGTGGTGGTGGTCTTGACGAATTCGTACTTGCCCGACCACTCCAGCCCCGCCTCCTTCATACCGGCGGCGATGGATTTCTGCCAGTCCATGGTGTGCCAGTAGGCCGCGTCATCGAAACCGGCGTTGTGGATGGCGAGCAGGCGGTGCATCTCCGGGTCGTAGGGCTGGGTGCCCTTCATGGTCTTGACCGGCCAGATGCGTGATTTGCCATCGGTGGCGCTGCCGCCGTACTGATTGATGGCGACAACGCCGTCTTTGTTGGGCGTCACGTTCTCGCCGATGTTCATCCACTTCACCGCGCCGTTGAACCAGGTGTAATCGGGCACGACGTTTTCACCCAGCTTGAACTGGCCTTTGATGCCCAGATAGGTGGGGTGGCCGTGCTCGTCCTTGATGACCAGGGGCTTGCCGTCCGGGCCGCGCTGGCCAGCCTTGGAATAGTCCCATTCCATCTTGGTGGGAACGCCGCCGCGGGCGAACTCGGGGATATGGCAGGTCTGGCAGGCGATATTGCGGGTATGCATGTTCAGGTCCTGCGCCAGATTGCCCTTGTGTGGGGTGTCGCCGTGGCAGGACTGGCAGCTTGCCGCGCTGCCCATATTGTGTTGGCTGCCGCGCACATACTGTCCGCCCTCGTGCTTGGCGTCGAGCTTGTAGTGGCTGCCGCTGACCTCGTGTCCGCCGGTGGCGTGGCAGGTCTGGCACTGGAAATTCAGCCCGTCCTTGGCCATGTGCACGTCGAGTGATTTGGGCGGATTGGTGAGCGAGCTGTCCAGGTCGCCGTGCTTCACGCCGTCGCCGCCTCCGCCGTTGAAGTGGCAGGTACCGCAGTTGGCGCGCGAAGGCTCGCCCACATGCTGCGCGATCAGGGCCAGATCGATCGGCTCGATGAACTTGCCCGAGCCAGGCGGCATTTCGATGCGGGTGGTGGGCGGGTTGCCCGACTGATACGGCGCCTTGACGTATTTGCCGGTCTGGTCATGGCAGACCAGGCAGTCC
>CALBRU010000015.1 GCA_937927695.1 uncultured Thiomonas sp.
GAGATAAGCTAGTGACTGGAGTTCAGACGTGTGCTCTTCCGATCTCGAGCCGCAGCCGTAGTCGAGCACGCTGAGTTGGCTTAGCGTTTGGCGCGCCAGCCACTCCAGACAAAGCCGCGTGGTGGGGTGGGTGCCGGTGCCGAAGGCCAGGCCGGGGTCGAGGCGGATGATGGGCGCAGCGACCTCGGGCGGCTCATGCCAGCTCGGCACGATCCACAGCGCATCGGCTATCGACACCGGCTGGAACTGAGACTGCGTCAGCCGCACCCAGTCCTGATCTTCCACTGTGGACTGCTGCACCTCTTGCAGATCGGGCAGGATGTCTTCGGCGAGCAGGGTGGCCAGCGCAGCGTCGGCCTGGGCCTCGTCGGCGAAAAGCACGCGCAGCAGCGATTGCGCCCAGGCGCCCTTGGGAGGGGGCATGCCCGGCTCGCCGTACAGGGCCTGCTCCTGTGCCGTGTCGCCGAAACGGTCTTCGACGCTCACACTCAAAGCACCGAGCTCCATCAGCGCATCGGAGAGGAGGTCGGCCTGCTCCTCGCTGACAGGGAGGGTGACTTCGCGGTAGGTCATAGGCATCTCAGGCGGTATGCCGCGCGGCGAGGTATTCCTCAAGGTAGTGGATGCTGGTGCCGCCTTCGATGAAGCGCGCATCCACCATGAGTTCGCGGTGCAGCGGGATGTTGGTCTGGATGCCGTCCACCACCATTTCCGACAGGGCAATGCGCATGCGCGCGATCGCCTGCTCGCGCGTGGCGCCATGTACGATGATCTTGCCGATCATCGAGTCATAGTTGGGCGGCACGAAGTAGTTGGCATAGGCGTGCGAATCGACCCGCACACCCGGGCCGCCTGGGGTGTGCCACATGGTGATTCGCCCGGGCGAAGGGGTGAACTTGTAAGGGTCTTCGGCGTTGATGCGGCACTCGATGGCATGGCCGTTGAACTGCACGCCGCGCTGGCGCACGGTCAGCTTCTCGCCCGCGGCAATGCGGATCTGCTCGACCACGATGTCGATGCCGGTGATGAGTTCGGTAACGGGGTGCTCGACCTGCACGCGGGTATTCATCTCGATGAAGTAGAACTCGCCGTTTTCATACAGAAACTCAAAGGTGCCCGCGCCGCGATAGCCGATTTTTTTGCAGGCATCGGCGCAGCGGGCGCCGATGCGCTCGATCAGCCGTC
>CALBRU010000016.1 GCA_937927695.1 uncultured Thiomonas sp.
CTAGTGACTGGAGTTCAGACGTGTGCTCTTCCGATCTTTCGGCGGTGCCTTGTCGCGCGCAGAGCGCTTGCGCAAACGATGTGAAGCTCGCCGGGGCTTCGCCCTTGCGGGCCGAGTAAAGCGCACCGACTTCGTCTACCAGGACGCCGAACGACCAGCCGTCGCAGACGATGTGATGCGCGCTGAGCAGCAGGGCGACATGATCGTCGGCCAGGCGCAGCAGGCGTGCGCGAAACAGCGGCCCTTGTTGCAGATCGAAAGGCATCGAGACCGCCTGAGCGGCCGCTTGCTCCAAGGCGCCGCTGCTTTGCTCAGCGGTGAGGCCGCGCAGGTCGTCCAGCGGGATGTCGAGGTTCAAGCGCTCGGCGATGAGTAACTGCTCACCATCGGCGCTGAGGGTAGCGCGCAGCGCGTCGTGGCGATCCGGCAGGGCGCGCACCGCGGCGCCGAGCGCTGGCAGATCAACCGCGCCGCGCAGATGCAGGGTGATGGATTCGTTGTACGCCAGAGTGGCGTCTTCGCCGAGCTGGCAGGCGAGCCAGATTTCGCGCTGGGCTTCGGTGGTGGGGGCGACACGGGCAACGGGCGCGGCGTCGGCGAAGGGGTCGTAGTCGACCGCGGTGGCGGCTGAGGCGTGGGAGTGATTGTTCATCATGCGTCGAGACGGAGGTACTTGCCGGGTTGCTCGGGGTTGGGGACGAACCAGGCGGGGTTGCCGCCGGGGTCTTTGCCGATGCGCGCGCCGGGCACCGGCGGGCGGCTGGCGTCGAAGGCGGCGGGGGCCGCGTCGATGTGGCGGGGAATGAAGTCGGCTTCCTGCAGTTCGGCCACGGCTTCCTTGAACGCGGTCTTGATGACGGCGATGTCCTGCGGGGTGTGGGCGGTGGTGAAGAAGCAGGGGAAGTTGTCGAGGATGTGCACGCCGCGGCTGCGCATCATGGCGAACAGCAGGTCCTGCATGGGGTGGTCTTCGGTGAAGAAGATTTTCCACACCGAGGAGAACGATTTGAGAACGATGGGGGCGCCCACTTCGCGGCAGTAGGCGTTGAGTTCGTCCACCATGGCGGCGGTGGAGGTGGTGAGGGTGTGCTGCAGTTCAGGGCCTGCGGCCTTGAGGTGCAGCAGCACGGCCTTGGCCGCGGCCAGGGCGAGCGGGTGGCGCACGAAGGTGCCGGCGAAGTAGGTCACGCCCACGGTGGGCACGGAGTCGTCGCCGTATTGCCATTGACCGCCGTCGAGCGCGTCCATGAACTCGCGCTTGCCGGCGATGACGCCGATGGGGAAGCCGCCGCCGACCACCTTGCCGTAGCTCACCAGATCGGCCCGGATGTCGAACAGGGCCTGGATGCCGCCGGGGTGCGAGCGAAAGCCGGTGACCACTTCGTCGAAGATGAGCAGGGTGCCGGCTTGCGCGGTGAGCTCGCGCAGGGCGTGGAGGAATTCGCGGGGCTGGAAGTCGGGGCGGCGGCTTTGCACCGGCTCGACGACGATGGCGGCGAATTCCTCCATGCGTTCCTTGAGCGCGGCCAGGGTTTCGGGGGTGCCGTAGTCGAACACGACGACGTTTTCCGAGGTGTTGGGCATGATGCCCGGCGCCGCGGGAATGGAGCGGCCTTTCTTGGTGCCGCGCACGATGACTTCGTCGAAGATGCCGTGATAGGCCCCGGCGAAGATGGCGATCTTGCTGCGCCCGGTGACGGTGCGGGCCACGCGCACGGCGCCCATGACGGCTTCGGAGCCAGTGTTGCACAGCGCGGCGCGGTCGGCGCCGGTGAGTTCGCAGATGAGCTCGGCCACTTCGCCCGCCAGCGGGTGCTGGGGGCCGATGTCGTAGCCGTCGTCGAGCTGTTTGCGCACGGCGTCGACGATGAAGGGCGGCTGCCAGCCGAACAGGCTCATGCCGAAGCCGCTGAGGGCGTCCACATACTGGTTGCCGTCGAGATCCCACATATGGCAGCCGGCGGAGCGGGCGATGACGATCTGATAAATGATTTCCTTGAGCTGCGGGCGGAAGCCGTTGACCACGCGCGGGTCGGCCAGATGCGGGCGATGGCGCACGGTGTAGGCCTTGGATTCTTTGGTGCGCTCGATGTAGCGGCGCATGAAGGCGTCGAGCCGCGCCTGCTGCCGCGCGCTGAGTTCGCCGGTGGGCGTGGTGTGGATGCGGGCGATGGCGCCGAAGGCTTTTTTGACGTCGTACTTGGCGTTGGCGGTCGGGCTTTCGTCATCGGCAGATGGGGTGCTGACTGCGGCCGGTGCGGCGATTGGCGCGGCGGCCGGTTGTGGTGCGACGGTCTGCGTGGGCGGCGGGGCGGCTGGGGCCGCGGCGGGGACGGTGAACGCCGCAGGCGTGCCGCCCAGCAGCGCGAGCTGCTGCGCCATGAGCTGCATCTGCTGGGCGATGAGTTGCTGCATGAAGGGCGTGTTGGCCGGGGCGAGCAGGGGCGTGGGCAGGGCTTGCAGCGGGGCCGGGGCGAAGGCCTGCGCCATGACGGCGGCGCCTGCGGGCTGCGCGATCTGTGCGGGCTGTGGTGCGGCTGCCGGGGCTGCGGGCTCTGCAGGTGCCGCCGCCTCGGGCGGAAGCTGGCTGTCGAGATACCGTGCGAGCGCGTCTACGCTGCGGTAGCGTTCCATCAGGTCGCGGAAGGTGATGGGCAGGGCAAAATCTTTCTTGATCTGCAGTGCGGCCTGGGTGAGGGTGAGCGAATCGAGGCCGAGTTCGACGAAGGCGGCGGTGGGGTCGGTTTCTGCGAGTTCCACCCCGGAACTGTCTTCGAACAGGGCATTGAGACGGGAGATCGGCGTCGGCAGGCGAGAGGCGGCTTGGGTCATGGCGGCGGTCGTCGGTTGGGGCATGGTGGAAGCGGAGCCGGGGGCAACGCTGACAGGCGTTGCGGTGGGCTGGGGAGCGGTGCCTTGTAGGGCGGGGTGTGGGTTGGGCTGGGGCGCCACGGCGGTATCCAGCCAGTAGCGTTTGTGCTCGAAGGGGTAGGTGGGCAGCAGGATGCGCCGGCGCTTTTCTGCGGCATCGAACCAGGGGATGTCGTGCCCCAGTGTCCAGAGCTGGCCGACCGCGCTGGCGAGTTGGCGCAGTTCGCTGGCCGCGGCGTCGTGCAGGCTGGGCAGGGCGATGGGCGCGGGCTGGGCCGCCGTGGCGTGCTGGCGCACCAGCGTGCTCAGGGTGCCGCGCGGGCCGCATTCGATGCTGACCAGATTGGGCTGCGCCTGCAGCGCGGTTTGCACGGCGCTGGAAAAGCGCACGGTGTCGCGCAGATGCCTGGCCCAGTAGGCCGGATCGGTGGCCTGCTCAGCGGTGAGCACCTGCCCGGTGCGGGTGGAAACGAGGGTGCGCTGCGGCGCTGAACGCGGCACGGCGCGCACCGCTGCTTCGAACGGGGCGAGCGCCGCGTCCATCATGGCGGAATGGAAGGCGTGCGAGGTTTGCAGCGGGCGGCTGACGATGCCTTCGGCGTCGAGCCGGGCCTGCAGCCGAGCGACGGCCTCGAACGAACCGGCCACCACGCTGGCCTGCGGGCCGTTTTCGCCAGCGAGATCGAGCTCGTCCGTGAGATAGGGTTGCAGCGCGCTGGCCGAGAGCCGCACCGACAGCATGGCGCCCGGCGGCTGGGCCTGCATGAGCTGGCCGCGCAAGGCCACCAGGGCGGCGGCGTCTTCGAGCGAAAACACCCCGGCCAGCACGGCCGCGACGAATTCACCCACCGAGTGACCGATGAGCACGCTGGGCTGCGCGCCGCGCTGCAACCACCATTGCGCCAGCGCGCACTCGACGCAGAAGGTCGCGGGCTGGGTGACGGCGGTGGGCTGCAGCGCCGCCGCATC
>CALBRU010000017.1 GCA_937927695.1 uncultured Thiomonas sp.
ACGAGGGGCACCCAATCATTCTCATTTCCACCCTGGCCGAACACACCAAGAACATCGACGCCGATCCTCGGGTAAGCCTCATCGTGCACCCCTGCGCAGAAGACATGCAGGCCGCGGGCCGCGTCACCCTGGCGGCCCGTGCCGAGCGCCTGCCTGACAAGGCGGCCTTCGGCGCGCGCTACCTGCGCTATCTGCCGCAGGCCGAGGGCTATTTCGCCATGCACGACTTTCACTTCTACCGTTTGCGGGTGGAGGACGTGCGCTTCATCGGTGGCTTCGGCAAGATTCACTGGATTCGTCCCGAGCGCTACGCCCCGCCCGCCGCGCCCGCGCTGGCCGCCGCCGAAGAGGGCATCCTCGCGCACATGAACGCCGACCATGCGCACAACCTGCGCGAATACTGCCGCCATGTGCATGGCGTGGAGGTGCTGGACGCGGCGATGGTCGGCATCGACTGCGATGGCTTCGACGTGCGCGCCGACGGACATGTGCTGCGCGTCAACTTCCCCGAACCCGTGCTCGACGCCGAGGCCGCCCGCGCGGCGCTGGTCGAACTGGCGAAACAGGCCCGCACCACGGCCCCGGCGTGAGTTGAGTCGCGCCTGCAGAAAACCGCGCCCCGACTTACGATGAGCTTCCCGTCGCCATGGCGGCAAGACCGCGGCGACACTTCCTGGAGACTCTGATATGAAGCTTTTCTACAGCCCCGGTGCCTGCTCGCTCTCACCGCACATCGTTCTGCACGAACTCGGCTTGCCGCATGACGTGGTCAAGGTCGATCTCAAGACCAAGCAGACCAGCGATGGGCGCGACTTCCACACCATCAACCCCAAGGGCTATGTGCCCACCCTGCAACTCGACGACGGCACCATCCTTACCGAGGGCCCGGCCATCGTGCAATATCTGGCCGATCGCAAACCCGAAATGCATCTCGCCCCGGTCAACGGCACACTGGCGCGCTATCAGTTGCAGGAATGGCTGAACTTCATCTCCACCGAGTTGCACAAGCAGTTCAGCCCGCTGTTCAACCCGGCCAGCAGCGCCGACCTGATCGCCGCGCAGAAGGCCAAGCTGGCCGAGCGCTTCGCCCTGATCGCCCAGACCTTGGACCAACACGACTACCTGCTGCCCAGCGGCTTCAGCGTGGCCGATGCCTATCTCTACACCATCCTGACCTGGGCCGGTTTTGTGGGCGTGGATCTTTCGCCCTGGCCCGCCTTGGCGAGCTACAAGGCGCGCATGGAAGCGCGTCCCGGCGTGGCCGCTACCCTGGCCGCCGAACGCGATGCGAAAAAGGGCTGAACGCTGATTTAGGGCCCGCGGCGCACCGCGTCAGAACGGTGCGCCGAAAATCGCCCAGACGCCCGACAGTATGGTGGGCACGGCGAGCACGATGTTGATC
>CALBRU010000018.1 GCA_937927695.1 uncultured Thiomonas sp.
CGGCGTACGCGTGACCCGTCTGGGCAAGCGGCATCCGAGCCAGCCCGTGGTGGTACAGAAAAACCCTTATGGCGACACGATTTACTGGATCGGCGGCGCCGGTGCGGCGCTGGACCAGCAAGCGGGCACCGACTTCGATGCCATCGCTCAAGGGTGTGCCTCTCTCACGCCGCTGCAACTGGATTTGACGCACCATGCCCAGCTCCAGACCTGTGCTGCCCGCTTTGAAACGCGAGGCGGTGCGTGAGTGCGGGCAGCAAGTCGCCGCAGCGCTTTGTGCACTGGCCTGCGCGCCAAGCGCTTGATGCCGCGCTGAGCAAGACGCCCACAACGCCTCCCCCGCCGGGAGGGCAGCTGGGGGGCTCGAGAACCGTTGCGTTGCCCGTAGCCCGCGAACTGCAAACGCGCGGCGCGTCGCAAGGCCCGTCGCGCTGCCTGCCGCGCCAGGCCGGGCTTGACTCGGACGCGGTGCGTCGCGGCATGGTCGACAAATTGCGGCAATCGGGCCACTTTGACGAGCGGGTACTGCAGGCCTTGCAGGATGTGCCGCGCCATCATTTCGTCGATCCTGGGTTGGCCGCCCAAGCCTATCTCGACAACGCACTGCCGATCGGTTTTGAACAAACCATCTCCAAGCCTTCGGTCGTGGCTCGCGGCCTGGATGCGGCGCTCAAGGCTCTGGCGCCGCGCGCCAATCTGGGCAAGGTGCTCGACATTGGCACTGGCTGTGGCTACGCCGCGGCCGTGACGGCCAGGGTGGCGGCAGACGTCTATAGCGTCGAGCGCATACGCGCGCTGCACGATCTGGCGCGCAACAATCTGCGCGCCTTGCGGGTGCCTAACCTGCGTTTGATTCTGGGCGACGGTATGCTGGGATGCCCGCAGGGCGCTCCGTTCGATGCGATTTTGTCGGGGGCCGCGGCGCTGACTTTGCCGCAGGCCTGGCTTGATCAGTTGGTGGTGGGCGGGGTGCTCATTGCACCCATCGGCGACCCGCAGCAACTCTTGCTGTACCGCAAGCGCTCAGCCACCACATTCGACGTGCAGCCACTCGAAGGCGCCAAATTCGTCCCCTTAAAATCTGGTCTGACCTGAATCGACGTTGTTCATTGACATTGCCCACCATGCGGATCGCCCTGCTCGCCCTCACTCTTTCTGCCGCTGCCATGCTGGGCGCCTGTACCTCGGTGGCGCTGGCTCCCGTGCCGGTCGAGTCCAAGACCTTCCAGAAAGTGCCCCCGGTCTACGCGCCGCCCGCCACGGTGGCTGCGGCGCCTGCGGGCATCGCGACCGCCGCTTCGTCCTCCCTTGCGGGACAGCCGGGGTACTACACCGTGCAGCCCGGCGACACTTTGCGGCGCATTGCCCTGCAATACGGCACGACCTGGCAGAACCTGGCGCAATGGAACAACCTGGGCGACCCGAATGTGATCGAGGTCGGTCAGGTGCTGCGCGTTGCTCCGCCACCAGGTGCGACGCAAGTCGCCGGGGCAACCGCGCCCGCTATTTCTGCCCCGTCGCTGCCAGCCGGGAGCACGGCGCAGAGCTTTGCCGTCACGCCGCTGGCGCCTGTGGCCCCGGTCACGGCGCCGCCGCCCGCTCCAACTCCCGTGAAGCCCTCAGTGGCCGCTGCAGCGCCGCCAGCAACTGCCGCCCCCGCCAGCCCGCCGCCCTCGGGGCCTGCGGTCATGGCCAGCAATCTGACCACGGCCACGCACGACGGCATCGTCTGGTCATGGCCGGCCAGCGGCAAGATCATTCAGGGCTTCAATGGCACGACGAGCAAAGGCATCGATATTGCAGGCAATCTGGGCGACCCGGTTTATGCCGCGGCGGCGGGCCGCGTGGTGTATGCGGGCTCGGAATTGCGCGGCTTCGGCAAGCTCATCATCATCAAGCACAACGACGACTACATCAGCGTGTACGCCCACAATAACGTCATGCTGGTGAAAGAAAACGAAACCGTGAAGCGCGGACAAAAGATCGCCGAGATGGGTTCGACCGACGCCCCACGAGTTGAACTTCACTTCGAGATCAGACTGCGCGGCAAGTCCATCGATCCCATCGGGCTCTTGCCCAAACAGCCCTGACCGCTCGCATGCCGCGCCGCCTCAAACCGGTCTCCGACTCGCCCTCTGAACAAGGGGCGTTTTCCCCAGCGGCAGGCGATCCGCCTGCCAGGTCCGCCCCACAGAACGGCGCGCAAGCCTGGGAAATGATCGCGCAGAAGAGCCCTGCTGCGCCGGATGCGCAGACTGCTCCCGCGCCGACAGGCTTGCCCTGTCCACCGGCGTCCATTGGAGCCATTGACGATGAATCGGGCGTCAGTGCCCTGCAGGCCTATCTCAACCACATCCGCGCCAAACCCCTTTTCACCCCCGAGCAGGAATTTGAGACGGCGACCCGCGCCAAGGCGGGCGATTTCGAGGCGCGTCAGGCTATGGTGGAGCACAACCTGCGACTGGTTGTGAGTATCGCCAAGGCCTATGTCGGCCGCGGCGCGGCACTGGGCGACTTGATCGAAGAGGGCAACCTCGGCCTGATTCACGCCATCGAAAAATTCGAGCCCGAGCGCGGGTTTCGTTTCTCCACCTATGCAAGCTGGTGGATCCGCCAAAGCATCGAACGCGCGCTGATGCAGCAGGTGCGCACCATCCGCCTGCCGGTGCACGTCATTCGCGAACTCAACCAGGTGCTGCGGGCGCGCAAGCATCTGGAGCAGGCGGCCGACTATCGCGGCCAGACCTCCGACGAAGACGTGGCCGCGCTTCTGGGGCGCAGTACGGAAGAGGTGACGGACTTGCTCGCCCTGGCCGAGCAGCCGACTTCTCTGGACGCTCTGCGCGAAACCCAGAGCGGCGAGAGTTACGCCGATCAATTTGCCGACCAGAACGCGCTCAACATGGAAGAGCAGATGCAGACCCGCGAAGTCGAGGCCCTGGTCGATTCCTGGGTAGGGGAGTTGGCCGAGCGTGAGCGCGAAGTGATCGAAGCCCGTTTTGGGCTGCACGGACGCGAGCTGGAAACCTTGGAGTCGCTGGCGCAGCGCCTCGGCCTCACGCGCGAGCGCGTGCGCCAGATCCAGCAAGAGTCCTTGCTCAAACTTAAGGGACGACTGGCGCGCAACGGGGTCGACCGTGGTTCGCTGCTTTGACGCGTCACCCCAGGCCATGACATGATTCGCACGCCCATCGTCACCTTTGATATTGAGACTATCCCCGACCCCGTTGCGCTGCGCGCTGCGGGTCTGGCCGATGCCGAGCTTGACGACGCGGCCGCCGTGCTTCAGGCGCAGACCCGCCGTCTGGAAAAGACCGGGAGCGATTTTCTCCCGGTGCATTGTCAGCGCGTGCTGGTCATCTCGTGCACGTTTCGTAATCACGAGGGGCTGAAAATCCACTCCTTCGTCGATCAAGGCGGGCAGGAAGGGCAGGTGGTGCAGAGTTTTTTTCGCGTCATCGAAAAGCACGCGCCTCAGCTCGTTTCCTGGAACGGGGGCGGTTTTGACCTGCCCGTGCTGCACTACCGTGGCCTAGTGCATGGGGTGACGGCACCGAAATACTGGGATATGGGCGAAGATGACCGTGAGATGAAGTGGAATAACTACATCTCACGCTACCACACCCGGCATCTCGATCTGATGGACCTGCTGGCGCTCTACCAGCCGCGTGCCAACGCACCGATGGACGTGCTGGCCAAGCTGTGCGGCTTTCCCGGCAAGCTAGGCATGGACGGCAGCAAGGTTTATGAAGCCTGGCTTGCTGGGCAGACCGACGACATCCGCCGCTATTGCGAGACCGATGTCATGAACACCTATCTACTGTATTGCCGCTACCAGCTCATGCGCGGCGCCTTGTCCGCGAGCGAATACGCCGACGAAATCGACCTGGTGCGATACACCCTGGGTACCCTCGCGGCGCAGGAATCGCACTGGCAGGAATATCTTGCCGCCTGGCCGGAGCAAACCGCCGCGCGGGAAAGCTAGGGTCTGTTCCAATAGCCGGATGGAACAACGATTGGAATGGCTGCAGATCGACAGCCTGGATCTTGAGGCCCGCGGCGTCGGGCGCAGCGAAAACGGCAAAGTGGTGTTCGTCGCCAATGCCTTGCCCGGAGAACGGGTGCAGGCGCGCATTCATCGCAGCAAGCGCAACTGGGAGTCTGGCGAGGCCGTGGCCTGGGCCAGCACGGCGAGCAGCCGGGTGACGCCGAGATGCCCCCATTTCGGAGTTTGCGGCGGCTGCAGCATGCAGCATGTCGATCCGGCCGCGCAGTTGGCGTTCAAGCAGCGCATTCTCGAAGATGATTTCTGGCATTTGAGCCGCCTGAAGCCGCAACTCCTTCTGCGGCCCATCGCCGGGCCCAACTGGGGCTATCGCACCCGCGCGCGGCTGACCGTTCGCCTGGTGGTGAAAAAGGGCGGGGTGTTGGTCGGTTTTCACGAAAAAGGCTCCAGCTACGTTGCGGATATGCGCAGTTGCGCAGTTTTGCCGAGGGCAGTGTCCGATCTGTTGCTGCCCTTGCGCGAGCTGATCGCAGGCCTGTCCCGACCTGAACGCGCGCCGCAGATCGAACTGGCGATGGGCGATCGGGTGACCGTTCTGGTGTTGCGCCACCTCGAACCCTTGACCGACGCTGATCGGCAACGCCTGCGCGACTTTGGACAACAGCATGACGTGCAGTGGTGGCTTCAGCCCAAAGGCCCCGATTCGGTGGCGCCGCTAGACCCCGACGCCAAGCCCCTGAGCTATGCCTTGCCCGAGTTCGGCGTGGTCATGCCGTTTCGCCCGACCGATTTCACCCAGGTGAATCCGCAGATCAACCGCGTGATGGTGGCGCGGGCCTTGCGCCTGCTGGGCGCCCGGCGTACCGACCGGGTGATCGACTGGTTTTGCGGTCTGGGTAATTTCACCCTGCCGATCGCTACTCAGGCGCGGCAGGTGCTGGGCGTGGAGGGCAGCGCCACGCTGGTGGCGCGGGCACTCGACAACGCTTTGCACAACGATCTACAGGACAAAGTCGTGTTCACCGCCCGCAATCTGTTCGAGATGAGCGCGGACGATCTGAAAGCCTACGGCGAGGCCGACCTGTGGTTGGTGGACCCGCCGCGCGATGGCGCGCTGGCACTTTGCAAGGCGCTGGCCGAGGCGGTGAACGGGCCGCAGGGAACGCCGGGCGAGGAGCAGACGCGGGCCGCAGGGGAGGCAAGCGCGGCGCCCAAGCCGGTCGCGTCCCCGGTCGTCCCTGCGGTCGCTCCATTCAAACCGCCGCGCCGCATCGTTTATGTGTCCTGCAATCCGGCAACCTTGGCGCGTGATGCCGGCCTGCTGGTGCATCAGGCGGGTTACACCTTGCGTGCCGCAGGGGTGATGAATATGTTTCCTCACACGGCCCATGTGGAATCGATGGCGGTGTTCGAGCGCGATTGAGCCCACCGTTGCCCATAAAAAACGCCCGCAGTTGCGGGCGTTTTTCGTGGGCCTGTTTCGCTTACCTACGCCCGCCGCCACTGAAAAAGCTCAGAATGGACAGCAGGTTGACGAACACGTTGTAGATGTCGAGGTAGATCGCCAGCGTGGCGGTGATGTAGTTGGTTTCGCCGCCGTTGATCACCCGCTGCACATCGATCAGCATGAAGGCCGAGAAAATCACAATGGCCACGACCGAGAAGGTCAGCATCAGCGCAGGCAGTTGCAGCCAGATATTGGCGATGCCCGCGAGGATGAGCAGGATGACGCCGACGAACAGCATTTTCGACAGACCGGACAAATCACGCTTGACCACATTCGCCAGCGTGGCCATGGCGCCGAAAATCACTGCCGTGCCGCCGAAGGCCAGCATGATGAGCTGCGGCCCGTTGCTCATGCCGAGCACGAAGCCGAGCATCTGCGACAGCATCACGCCCATGAAGAAGGTGAACAGCAGCAGCAGGCCGACACCTGTGCTGGAATTCTTGGTGCGCTCGATGCCGAACATCAGGCCGAAGGCGCCGACCAGAAAGACGATCATGGTCATGCCAGGGCTTTGCGCCATGGCCAGATTCAGTCCGGTTGCCATGCCGACCCACGCGCCGATCACGGTGGGAATGAGCGAAAGGGCCAGCAGCGAATACGTCTGCCGCAGCACCTTGTTGCGCACAGTGGCAGCGCCGCCGGGTTGGGCGTAGATTGTGTAATCGCGTTGTTCATTCATGGCAAAACTCCGTTCCTGGAAGTGGACGCTGATAGTCAGACTAACACAGGCTAAATACGTTCCACGACGTGCATTTCAATCCCGCTCGCATGAATTTGCAAGCCTTGTGCGCGCGGGTTAAGCCCGGGTTCAGGCCGTCAGGCCCGTTGCGGGGCGCTGCCGTAGATGGTTTGCAGACGATGGAGCGCGCCCTGCAGGGTGATGTGATGATTTTGCGGGCCATGCACGGCGATTTTTTCCGCTCCGAGCACATTGCCCAAGCGGGTGCTGTCGGCCAGCGTCCAGCCTTTGGACAACCCGAACAACAAGCCGGCGCGGAAGGCATCGCCACAACCCGTCGGGTCGAGAACTTCTCGAGCGGGCACACCGGGAATGTCGCAGGCTTGGCCGCCCTCGCTCCAGATGCGGCAGCCGTGTTCGCCTCGGGTGACGATCACCCCGCGCACTTGGGATGCGATGTGGTCGAGGCTCCAGCCGGTGCGCTCCACCAGCAGTTCAGCCTCGTAGTCGTTCACCGCGACCCAACTGGCTTTAGTGATGAAATCGCGCAGATCGGCACCGTCGAACAGCGGCATGCCCTGACCCGGATCGAAGATGAACGGGATGCCCGCTGCGGCAAGCTGCGCCGCATGGTCGATCATGGCCGAGCGGCCGTCTGGCGCGACGATGGCCAGATCGACCCCGGCGTCCAGCGGCACGGGCAGCTCGTGCGCCCGGCCCATGGCACCGGGATGGAAGGAGGTGATCTGGTTGTTGTCGCGGTCGGTGATGATGTGCGCCTGCGCGGTGAAACTGTCGGCCAGTTGCCCGACGTAAGTGCGCGGAATGTGCAGCGCATCAAGGCGGTCGAGATAACTCTGGCCGTCCGCGCCCAGGGCGCCGAGGATGAGCGGGTCACCCCCCAGCAGCGCCAGGCTGTAGGCGATGTTGCCCGCGCAACCGCCAAACTCGCGCCGCATGGTGGGCACCAGAAAGCTGATGTTCAGAATATGCACTTTGTCGGGCAGGATGTGCTCGGCAAAGCGGCCGTCGAAAGTGGTGATGGTGTCGAAGGCGAGCGAACCGCAGATGAGGGTGGACATGAGGTTCAGCCTTCGAAGCGCAGGGCGGGGAAGAGAATGACGTCGCGGATGCTGGGCGCGTCGGTGAGCAGCATGACCAGCCGGTCGATGCCGATGCCGCAGCCGCCGGCTGGCGGCATGCCGTATTCCAGCGCCCGCACATAGTCGGCGTCGAAATACATGGCTTCGTCGTCGCCGGCTTCCTTGGCCTGCACCTGCGACTGAAAGCGGGCGGCCTGGTCTTCGGGGTCGTTCAGCTCGGAGAAACCGTTGGCGATTTCGCGGCCGGTGATGAACAGCTCGAAGCGCTCGGTCGTGTTCGCATCGGCATCGGAGGCGCGCGCCAGGGGCGACACTTCCACGGGATAGTCGACGATGAAGGTCGGCTCCCACAGCAGATGCTCGGCCACCTCCTCGAACAGCGCCAACTGCAAAGCGCCCAGACCCATACCCTTGAGTTTGTGCGGCGCGTGATCGGCATCGAGACGGCGCAACTCGCCGCGCAAAAAGCCGTCATCGGCCAGTTGCGCGTCGGTGTAGTCGGAGGCGTGCTTCTGAATGGCCTGCGTCAAGGTCAGTCGCGCAAAGGGCGCGCTCAAATCCAGCGTGCGCCCCTGGTGCGTGAGCACCGCGGTACCGCAGGTGAGTTGCGCGGTATTGCGAATCAGCGCTTCGGTGAAATCCATCTGGTCGCGGTAGGTCCACCAGGCGGCGTAAAACTCCATCATGGTGAATTCGGGGTTGTGCCGCGGGCTCAGACCTTCGTTGCGGAAATTGCGGTTGATCTCGAACACGCGCTCAAAGCCGCCGACCAGCAGGCGCTTGAGATACAGCTCGGGCGCGATGCGCAGGTACATCTGCTGATCGAGGGCGTTGTGATGGGTGATGAACGGTTTGGCCGCAGCACCTCCGGGAATGGGGTGGAGCATGGGCGTTTCCACCTCCATGAAACCCGCTGCCAGCATTTCATTGCGCAGGGCCGCGATGGCTTTGCTGCGCAGCGCGAAGCGTTCGCGCGATTCCGGCGTGACGATGAGATCGACATATCGCTGGCGGTAGCGCGTTTCGACATCTTCGAGGCCGTGAAACTTGTCGGGCAAGGGGCGCAGCGATTTGACTAGCAGCCGCACCTGCTCGGCCCGAATGGTCAGCTCGCCCGTGCGCGTTTTGAACAGCACGCCCTCGCAACCGATCCAGTC
>CALBRU010000019.1 GCA_937927695.1 uncultured Thiomonas sp.
TTTACATGCTGATCGCCTACGGCTTCATGGTGTTCATCGGCGCATTGGCCGGGTATTTTGTAGTGCCGATGAACGCGCTGCTGCAGCACCGGGGCTATGTGCTGCTGTCGGCGGGGCATTCCATCGCGGTGCAGAATTTCAACGAGAACGTCAGCGTGCTGCTCATGCTGCTGTTCTACGCCCTGCTCATTCGCCTGAACCTGCCGGTGCCGTGGGTGATTGCGCTGTTTGGCACCTTTGTCTCCGTCAGCATGTTTCTGGTCATCCTCTGGTATCGCCGCAACCAGCGTGAGCGCGACTGGACGCAATTGATCGGCGAGCCGCGTCACGACGGCGCGGCGCACTGATTCCAAGGAGGACCGGCATGGACGCGCTGCGACTGGGTCCGTTGGTGCTCCCCTGGGCGCCGCTATTGCTGGTGCTGGGTTATGCCGTGGCGGTGTGGGTGGCGGGCGTGGCGCAGAAGGCCGGGCGCGGCAACGCCGAGCCCGCGCTGCTGCCGCTGCTGATTTGGGCACTGATCGTGGCGCGCGCCGTGTTCGTGGCACGGCACAGTGCAGACTATTCCAGCGTGCTGGCGATGATCGACATCCGCGACCGCGGCTTCGATCCCTGGGCCGGTTGGGCCGCGGCGGCAGCCGGTGTGGCGTTCTGGGTCTGGCGGCGTCCGGCCTTGCGAATGAGTCTGCCGCTGAGCGCCAGCACCGGAGCCGCCATGGTGCTGGCGGGCATGGGAGCGCTCACCTTGTTGCAGCCGGCGCGCCCGCCGTTGCCTGATCTCACCTTGCAAACGCTGCAGGGCCGCTCAGTGGCGCTGGCCAGCCTGCGCGGCCAGCCGCTGGTGGTCAATCTCTGGGCCACCTGGTGCCCGCCTTGCCGCCGCGAATTGCCGCTGTTGATCCAGGCCGCGCAGCAGCAGACCGGGGCGCGCATCGTGCTCGTCAACGAAGGCGAGGCGGCGCCGCGCGTGACGGCGTATCTGCAGCGCGAGAAACTCACCGATCCGGGGGTGCTGCTCGACCCGGGCAATCGGCTGCTCGCGCTGTATCAGTCTCCCGGGCTGCCCACCACCTTGTTCATCCGCGCCGATGGCACGGTGCAGCGGGTGCACATCGGCGAGTTGTCGGCGGCGACGTTGCAGCAGGGCATCGCCGCGCTGCAGAAATAAACGGCAGGCGGGCGCAATCCCGGCGCGTCAGGCGCGGGCGCCCAGTGCACGGCGCCGCGCGGTGTGCAGCAGGCGGCGGGCGGAGGCGTCGGCAAGCAGGCGGCCGTGCTGCTCCATCCAGTCTTGCGCGAGACGGCCCAGCGGCGTGGCGGGCTGGCGCGGATCGACCGGGCAGCGGAAGTTGCGCACCCAGTCGGCCACATCGGCTGCGGGCATGGGGCGGGCCAGCGCGTAGCCCTGGCCGGCGTCGGCGCCCAGCAGGGTGGCGGCTTCGACCAGGTCGGGCGTCTCCAGCCCTTCGACCACAACCCACAGGCCCAGGCTCTGTGCCAGTTGCACCAGCGCGCCGATGAAGCCGATGGCCTGCTCGGGGTCGCGTCCGGCTTCGCGCACCAGGCCCTGGTCGATCTTGACGGTGTGAAACGGCAGGGTGCGCAGGCGCAGCAGGCTGGAGTAGCCGCTGCCCAGATCGTCCATGACCAAACGCACCCCGGTTGCGGCCAGATCGCGCACCGCATCGTCGCGGCGCTGCGGATCGTCGAATTCGGCGTTTTCCAGCATTTCGAGCGACAGGCGGTCGGGGGCGACACCGGCCTCGCGCAGCGCCGATTCGACGCGGCGGCGACAGTCTTGCTGCAGCAGCACGTCCAGCGGCAGGTTCAGCCCCAGGCTCAGGCGCAGACCCCCGGCATCCCAGCGGGCGATGTGCGCCAGCGCCTGCGCCAGCCCGCCGCGAAACAGGCGCGAGAGTTCGGCCTGGCCGAACCACGGCAGAAACTGCCCCGGCATGACGAGACTGCCGTCGTCCATGCGCAGGCGGGCGAGGGCTTCGACGCCGTAAGGCTTGCCGGTCTGCAGATCGACCAAGGGTTGCAGATGCATCTCCAGCCCATGATCGAACAAACTGCTGCGCCAGCGCTGGCGCAGTACCACGGGAATGGGCTGCTGGCGGCCGTGAGCGTGCAGGCGCTGCCAGGCGCGGCTGAGCGTCTGGCCGAGGTTGTCGAGAAAGCTGCGTGCCGCGCCGCGCTCGAACATGGCCGGGTAGCCGCCATACAGGCTGAGGATGACGACCATGCGGCCGTTGCGGTCGGTCAGCGGAACCGAGGCGGCGCTGCGAATGCCGACATCACCCGCCGCCTCGCGCCAGGGGGCGCCGGGGGTATCGTTCGCGTAGCTCGCCAGGGTGCTGATTTTTTCGGTCTGCCAGGCGGTGGCCGTGGGGCCGAGGCTCTCGGGGTGCGCACCTTGCAGTTTGGGCACTTTGATGCCGCCGTAGTGCCTGTGCATGGCGCGGGCGTAGGGTTCGAGCCCGGAAGACAGCTCGACGACGAATTCGCCATTGGCATCGGGCGCGCCCATAGCGGCAGCTTTGACCCCGGGCAGGGCGGCCAGACGGTCGAGCGCCATTTGCATGAATTCGCTCCACGCGGCGCCGTCCTGCAGCGCGTGTTCCAGCGCGATGACGCTTTGCTGGAACTGCTCGCGGATCGTCTGCGCCGCTTCCACCTCGGTCTGCAGCTCGGTTTGCAGCCGCGCGGTGAACAACTGGACGATGCGCCGACGGTCGCGGGGACGCGCGCTCAAACCCTGACTGCGATCGATCAGCGCCTGCAGATAAAGCCCCGCAGACTGCACCAGCAGCCGCGTGGGCACGCCCACCAGGGCGTGGATCTGGCCGATGCGCGTGGCTTCGCGCACATGTGCGTCTTCCAGCAGGTCCGGGCTGAGCAGCAGCCGGAAATGATCGGCCTGCCGCGCCTTGAGATGATCGAATTCCTCTGGGCTGAGGTGGCTGAGGAGTTGGCGCGATTCGGCGTCGTGTGCGAGCAGGCTGTAAAACTGCGCGATGAATTCCGTTGCCGCGGCGACGAAAGTCGGGGCGGCGATGCGCAATAGCTCCTGCGCTTGCGCTCCATAGGGCTGCGGCACCCAGTGCTCGGGCCCGTCGCCGAGAAAGTCGGCCTCGATCTCCTGCCCCCAGTGCAGCCACCAATGACGACGCGTGTGCTTGTGCAGTTTGACGGTGTGCAGCGCGACGTCGGCGTGGCGCAGCAGGGTGTCGGGATCGGGGCCGTCCTGCGGGAAGAGCGCCAGACCCATGCTGAGCCGCAGGGGATGGGTTTTGCCACCGGGCAGCGGCACACTCAGCGGCAGCAAGGCGCCCAGCGCCTCGATGCGGCGGGCGATGGCCTGCGCCCCGCCTGCGCTGTGGAGCACGAGCACGAACTCATCGCCGCCGATGCGCGCGAGCAGATCGTCGGGTTCGAGCCGGGCGCCGAGCTGGCGGGCGACCTGCACCAGCACCTCGTCGCCGACGGCGTGGCCCCAGTCGTCGTTGATCGCCTTGAAGTCGTCCAGATCGAGCAGCCCCAGCGCCACGGTGGCGCCTTGCGCCTGCGCGGCTTGCAGCCGCTGCGGCAGCCATTCGTCAAGGGCGTAGCGGTTGGGCAGGCTGGTGAGGGCGTCGTGCCGCGCCTGCCAGCGCAGGCGTTCCTGCGCGGCGCGGCGTTCGCTGATGTCTTGCCCGACCCAGACCGAATCGACTCCGGGCTGGCCCGTGACGGCCTGGCCGGTGAGTTCGCACCAGAACAGGCTGCCGTCGCGCCGCCGCATGTGCACCTCGCGCGTGACCGATTCGCCGCGCGCCATAGCCGCGTAGATATCGGCGCCGATAGTCTGGAACTCGGCGTCGTCGGCATAAATCTCGCGTGCCGGCAGACCCTGCAGAGACTGCAGATCGGGGTAGCCGAACATCTCAACCATGCGCGCATTGCCGCTGCGGATGACGCGGTCTCCCACCAGCGCGATGCCCACCAGCGCGTTGTCGAGCATGGCCTGGCGCAGCCGCGCCTCGGTCTCGCGCTCGCGCTGCAGCGCGTCCATGCGCAGCAGCGCGCCGGCCATGGAGGCGACGAATTCGAGCAGCTGGGTTTGCGTCGCATCGGGCAGGCCGGGCACGATGCTGGTCAGCGCAAAACTGCCGATCACCTGGGCGCCATCGCGCACTGGCCACGACCAGCAGGAGCGCAGGCTCCATTGCTCGGCCACGGACCGCAGGTCGTCCCAGCGATCATCGGTGGGGATGTCCTCAATGAATGTGGGCGCGTTGTGCAGCACCGCATTGCCGCACGAACCGGCATGCGGCCCAGGCGTGAGCCCGTCGAAGGCGCTCCACAATTCAGGCGGGCCACTGGGCAGCGCCAGCGGGTGCAGATCGCCGTCCGGCCCCAGGCGCAGGATGCTGGCGAGGCGTCCCGGCACCGCCTGCTCGGCCATGCGGCACAGCAGCGCCGCCAACTCGGCCACCGGGCGCCCGGCCGCCAGCCCCCGCAGGATTTCGCTGGGCAATTCGAGCAGTCCGAGGGACGCGTTCTGGTCGGGCATGATGAAGGATGCATTGGGGATCGGGCGGCAGTCTTTCGCCAGCGATTAGGAGCCTGTCGGACTTGAGGATCGCGGGCTGCAAAATGGCGCTGTGGCGCCCTGCGCCACAGCGCCATTTTTCGCCATCCGCGCCCCAAGC
Source organism: uncultured Thiomonas sp. (assembly GCA_937927695.1). Taxonomy (GTDB): domain Bacteria; phylum Pseudomonadota; class Gammaproteobacteria; order Burkholderiales; family Burkholderiaceae_C; genus Thiomonas. Next base: position 4,695 of record CALBRU010000019.1, read on the forward strand.
CCGACAGACTCCTAATAAAACGCGACTTTACGATGTTGCGCCGCGCCGCGGGCGTGAATTTTTCTCGAAAACGCCCAGCCAAAGTGAGACTCGGCGCCGCCCGCGCGCAAACCCGCTATCTTGCGCAGCTTTGATCCGCACCCTGCGGCCTTACGCTTTTTCTATGCTGACCTCCTCTGCAATCACCTTGGCCGCCATCGGCGGTCTGATGCTCAATGCCTTCGTCTGGGGCGTGTCGTGGTGGCCGTTCCGCCATCTGAGCGGTCTGGGCCTCAATCCGCTGTGGGCCACTGCGGCGATGTACGCGGTGAGCACGCTCATCATCGTGGCGGTGCGGCCGTCGGCGCTGCGGGCGCTGTGGCGGCATCCGCCGCTGTGGGGCATTCTCATCGCCTCGGGAGCGACGAACGCGGCGTTCAACTGGGGCGTGACCGAGGGCGACGTGGTGCGGGTGGTGCTGCTGTTCTATCTCATGCCGGTCTGGGCCACACTGCTGGCGCGCTGGCTACTGAACGAAAAGCTCACAAGGCTGGTTGGCCTGCGCCTGGCGCTGGCCCTGGCCGGGGCGATGGTGGTGTTGTGGCCGCAGGGGGGCGGTCTGCCGCTGCCGCAACACCCGGCAGACTGGCTGGGCGTTATCGGCGGCATGTTTTTCGCGCTCAACAATGTGCTGCTGCGCAAGTACGCGCACACGCCGCCCGAGGCGCGCGGCCTGGCGATGTTCGCCGGCGGGGTGATCGTGGCGGGCGGCGCCGCGGCCCTGCTGACCGCCAGCGGCGCCGTTGCGCCCATGCCCGCCCCAGCGCCGGGGTGGCTGATGGGCGTGGTGTTGATGGCGCTGGCTTTTCTGGCGGCGAATCTGGGGCTGCAGTATGGCGCAGAGCGTCTGCCGTCTACCTTGACGGCGGTGGTGATGACGGTGGAAATCGTGTTCGCCAGCGGCAGCGCCGTTCTGCTCGGCGTGGAGCGCTTGAGCGCGCAGGCGCTGTGGGGGGGCTGCCTGATTCTGCTGGCGATCTTGCTGGCCGCCTGGCCTGCGCGAAAGCAGGCCGAGGCCGGTACGGTGCTGGAGGTCAGTGGCGGAAACCGCCGCTCGCCGTGATGCTGGTGGTGTCCACGTAGTCGGAGCCGGAGTGGTTGTCGGGCGAGAAGTGCACGGTAAAGCCGCCGAGATTCTCGTTGCCCATGCTGTCGAGGGCGTCCATCAGGCTGGCGCGGGTGAGCGTCTTGCCGGCTTTGCGCAGGGCCTGCACGAGCACCTTGGCGTCGATATAGCCTTCCAGGCTGGTGAAGTCGTAATCGCCCTTGTGGCCTGCAGCATTCATTGCGGCCTGGTACTCGCGCACCAGCGGGGTGACGGTGGAGAAGGGAAAGGGCACGACCTGGGTGATGATCACGCCGTTGCCCTCTGGGCCGAGCGCCTTGGCCAGCGCTTCAGAGCCGACGAAGCTCACGTTGGCGAACTGGCCGCCGTAGCCCTTGGCAATGGCCTGCTGATTGAACGCAGCCACTTCCGTGTAGGTGCCCACTTCGACGATGAGGTCGGGCTTGGAGGGCAGGATGGAGGCCAGCGCCCCGGCCACATCCACCGTATTGCGTTTGACCGTTCCGGTGGCCACGGGCTTGAGATTGTGGGCGGCAAGGGCCTTTTGCACGCCCGTCAGTCCGGCCATGCCGTAGGCGTCGTCCTGGTAGAACACGGCGATTTTTATCAGGCCGAGGAACAGGAACTGATCGACGATCTTGCGGGTTTCGTCGTCGTAGCTGGCGCGGATGTTGAAAATGTGGGGATCGACCGGGGAGCGCAGCCCCATCGCGCCGGTGAACGGGCCGATGAGGGGAATGCCGGCCTGATCGATCAGGGGTTTGGCCGCCAGGGTAGTGGGCGTGCCGACATAGCCCAGCAGGGCGAACACATCACCGCCGTTGATGAAGGTCTTGGTATTGGCGACGGCGCGGGCCGGCTCGTAGCCGTCATCCAGACTGACCAGTTTGAGGCTGCGCCCGGCTACGCCGCCGTCGTTATTGACCTGTTTGAAATAAGCCTCGATGCCCATGCGCAGGCGGATGCCGAGCTGCGCCGCCGGCCCCGTTAGCGGGGCCGACTGGCCGATGACGATTTGCGTGTCAGTCACGCCCGGCGTGGCCGCAAATGCGGACGTGGCCGCCATCAGACTCAGGCCAGCAAACAGGGTGGCAAAAAATTTCATCGTGGTCTCGGAAAAAATGCGTCGGCAAGGATTGTGCAGTTCAGCCAGCCGGCCTGTGCTGCGAGAGTAAGGGACATCAGGGGAGGGGGACGACCGGGTCGCGGAGCAAGCCAGCATTCGCGCATGAAGCGAGCAGGGCCCCCCGACCCCGGTTTTTTGTAAATTTTTTGCATTGTCCACAACCCGGCCGAGGCTGACAACCGCATCCGCTGCGGTCAGAGGCGGAAATCCAACAGCGTTCAGGGTTTGCCGTGCAGCGCTTCGTCGAGCAGCTCCACCCAGTGCTGCACTGGAATGGTGGTGCCGGTCTGCAGATGCTGGATGCAGCCGATATTGCTGCTGAC
>CALBRU010000020.1 GCA_937927695.1 uncultured Thiomonas sp.
GATCGACCCGCTCGTGCAACCAGAGTTCGAGCGTGGGCCGTACGGCCTGGCCGACCAGGCGCAGCGCGTCGCGGCTATTGAGCTTTTCCTTGATCTGGCCCTGGAACTGCGGGTCGAGCACCCGCGCGGAAAGCACAAAAGACGCCCGCGCGAACAGGTCTTCAGGCAACAGCTTCACCCCCTTGGGTTGCAGATTGTGCAGTTCGATGAAGCCCTTCACCGCCTGGAACAGGCCCTCGCGCAAGCCGGCCTCGTGCGTGCCGCCGGCCGGCGTGGGAATGAGGTTGACGTAAGACTCGCGTAGCACCGCGCCCTCTTCGGTGAAGGCCACGCACCAGGCCGCGCCTTCGCCTTCGGCGAAACTCTCCTGCTCTGAAGCGCTGGCGTAGTGCTCGCCCTCGAACAGGTCGATGAAGGGTTCGGCGGGCAGGCTGCTGAGCAGATAGTCGCGCAGTCCGCGGGCATATTCCCAGTGCGTGGTGTCGCCGGTTTTCTCCTGGATCAGATCGACCTTGGCGCCGGGCAGCAGCACCGCCTTGCTGCGCAGCAGATGGGTGAGTTCGGCCAGGGGGAGATGCGGGCTGTCGAAGTATTTGGCATCGGGCCAGACCCGCACGCGGGTACCGCTTTTGCGCTCGTCGCGTGCGACCTTGCGCACCGTCAGGGGCTCGATGACGTCGCCGCCCGCGAACACCAGATGCGCCACCTGGCCGTCGCGCCAGACCGTCACTTCCAGCCGCGCCGCCAGCGCATTCGTGACCGAAACGCCCACGCCGTGCAGGCCGCCGGAGAAGCTGTAGGCGCCGCCTTGCAGCTTGTCGAACTTGCCCCCGGCATGCAGCCGGGTGAACACCAGCTCGACCACCGGCGCGTTCTCGTCCGGGTGCATGCCGAAGGGGATGCCGCGGCCGTCATCTTCCACGCTCACGCTGCCGTCGGCATGAAGCGTGACGGCGATGTGCTGACAGTATCCGCCCAGGGCTTCGTCGGCGCTGTTGTCGATCACCTCCTGCACGATGTGCAGCGGGTTGTCGGTGCGGGTGTACATGCCCGGCCGCTGGCGCACGGGCTCCAGCCCCTTGAGCACGCGGATGGACGATTCGGAATAGGCGGGAGATCGGCGACTGGCCATGGGTCGGAAAATTATCCACAGGGAGGCATCCGGGGGGCAGTTATCCCCAACGGCTGGGGAAAATGTCACACCGGATGGGCGGAAAGCCCTGATTTCATGCGGGTCAATCGGGCTGCCCAAAAAACAGGCAGGCCGTTGCGGGGGGCAGACCCGCGCGGCGCGAT
>CALBRU010000021.1 GCA_937927695.1 uncultured Thiomonas sp.
CGCGCGTAGGCCTTGATGCGCATCCAGAACATCTGCCGCGTCATGCCGGTGGTTTCGCGGGCGCTCTGCCCACTGCGCGCGGTGACAAACAGAAAGGGGCTGTCGCGCCCCTGCAGCAATTCATGGCGCGCGGTACGAAGGTAGTTCTGCAGCCAGTCTTGCGCGGCGCTGCCGAAAGGCACAAGTCGCTCTTTGCCGCCTTTGCCCGCAATCTGCACCACGCCCTGATCGAGCGACACGCGCACCACCGGCAGCGCCACCAGTTCGCTCACCCGCAGGCCGCTGGCGTAGAGCAGTTCGAGCATGGCGCGGTCGCGCAGGCCCAGCGGGGTGTCCACCTCGGGCGCGGCAAGCAACGCTTCCACCTGCGCTTCGCTCAGCGTCTTGGGGCGGCGCGGCGGCTGGCGGGCGGTGTCGAGCTGCAGGGTGGGGTCGTCGGTGCGCAGGTGCTCACGCAAGGCCCAGCGGTAAAAGCGGCGCAACACCACCAGCCGCCGGTTGGATGAGGTGGCTTTGCTCTGCACAAAGCGGGCGGCGATATACGCCTGCACATCGCGCTGCGTCGCCTCGATCAAGGGCGGGCGCTGCGAAAAAGCCAGCCAGCGCGACATCAAGGTGAGGTCGCGCCGGTAAGCGGCGAGGGTGTTGGGCGAGAGGCCGTCTTCCAGCCAGAGGGCGTCGCAGAACCGGTCGATCAAGGCGGCGCAGGCCTCAGGCGTGGATGGCCATTCAAGGTAAAGCGGGGCTTCAGGCATGGCGGTGAGCCGATCGCGAGCTGGCTTCATGCTGCAGCAGCCAGCGTTTGATGCCCAGCAGATACCCGTCTTGCGCGGTGGAATGGGCAAATCCGCCCAGCCCGCCTTGCGCGATGATGCGATGACACGGCACGACGGGGGCGAAGGGATTGGCGGCGCAAGCCTGCCCCACGGCCCGGGCTGCGCTGTGCAACTCCAGCGCGGCATCGCCATAAGTGCGCGTCTGCCCTGGCGGAATTTGCTGCAACAGCGCCCAGACCCGGCGCTGAAACGCCGTGCCCATTGTCGCCAGCGGGAGGTCGAAGCGATACGCCGGATCGTCGCCATAAGCGCTCAGTTGCGCGGCCACAGCGCGGCATAGCGGCGTGGACGGCGGGGTGAGAGGGGTTTCTGGCGGGAGATATTCCAGGCGTAACACCACGTCGTCGGTGCAGAACAGGCCCATGCGACCGAAAGGCAGCGCGATGACCGCATCTGGATGGGCCGGGATTTGTGTGAGCGGCATGGCTTGAACATCAGGCAAAGGCAGACGCACAGGATACCCCGATGCCCACCGGGGCCGCGGCTTTCTCCGAGAATGCGGGCATGACTTCTGCCGCTCTGGATTTTCCCGCCTCTGCTCCGCCCGCGAGCCGCCCTTGGCCGTCGTTGGCGCAGCAGTTCGCCGCTCTGGGCGAGGCATTCAGCGTGCCCGTCGCGGTCAGCCCCCTGCCCGATCCCGTGCTGGTGGCCGCCAGCGCCGATGCAGCGGCGCTGGTCGGCCTAATTGCGCCCGTCACCCCGCAGGACGAGCACGACTGGGCGCGGGCTTTCGGCGGGCATGTCGCAGCGATTAGCGGCAGCAGCCGTGCCACGGTGTACGCCGGGCATCAGTTCGGCAACTGGGCGGGGCAGCTTGGCGACGGCCGCGCGCTGCTGCTGGGCGACTGGCCAGATGCCAGCGGCGGGCAACTCAGCGGCGGCTATGCCCGCTGGGAAGTGCAGTTCAAGGGCAGCGGCCGCACGCCGTTTTCGCGCATGGGCGACGGCTGGGCGGTGCTGCGCTCTTCCATCCGCGAATTTCT
>CALBRU010000022.1 GCA_937927695.1 uncultured Thiomonas sp.
TGCAAGACTGGATGGCCTTTTGCAGATGCTGCTGCGCCTTGCCCCAGAGTTGCATTTCGGCACAGGCCGCGCCCGCGGTGAAATACGCCTGCGCCTCTTGCGGCCAGCGGCCCAGCCACTGCTCGGTCTGGGCGACAAAACCGGCGTCAATGCCCGGCAGCATGGCGCGCAGGCTGGGCATGAACAGACCAGGCTCGGCCTGCGGGCGGTTGAGCGCGTCAATCAGCAGTTGCCGCGCTTCGCCCACTTCACCGGCAGCGGCGAAGCCCCGGGCGGCCGCAATCACGAGGGTGGGGTCGGTGCGCTCCTGCGCGGTCAGCCGGTGCCAGGTCGTGCGCAGGGCCTGCGGGTCGTCGCCCGCCAGCCGCAGCAGCCCGGTGGCTGCGGTATGCAGCATGGCCTGCGCGGCTGCGGGATGCAGCGCGCCGTGTTTGAGCAGAGTGCGCGCCAGCCGCAGCACGGCAGCGTGATCGCCCACCTTGCGCGCCGCCTGCAGCTCGATGCGCAGCGCGTGGGTGCGCCGCTGCACCCCGGCGGGCAGCGCGCGCAACTGGGCCAGCGCCTCGCGCGGCTGCTTGGCATCGAGCAGCCACTGCGCCTTCAGCAGCGCACCGGCATCGCGGGCCGGTTGCGGCAGTTGTTCGAGGTAGGCGTCGCGCCGGTCATAGGCCTGGAGTTGCTGCGCCGACTGCGCGGCGGTCATCAGTGCGGCAGGGGCGAAATCGGTGAACTCGGCCGCGCGTTGCGCCGCCCGCTCGGCACGGCGAAAGCGGCCGCCGAAATAATCGAACATGCCGTTGTGCAGGGCCTGGGCGGCCAGTCGCATCCGCCGCCGCGCCCGGAACTCTGCCGCCGCCTGCGGCATGCCCAGCAGCAGCGACAGACCGCGCAGCACCAGGTAGAACACCACGAAAGCCAGCAGCAGCAGCAAGACCGCGAAGTTGAGCGATACATCCACCCGCCAGGGGGGCAGCAGCACAGCGACATTGCCGGTATTGAGGGTCGTGCCCAAGGCCAGCAGCACGGCGGCCGCGGCCAGAATCAGCACCCAGATGAGCCAGCGCATCAGGGGGCTCCGCTATCCAGCGTGGAAAGCACGGCCAGCGACTCCAGATTGGCTGCGGGATTGGCCGAGAGGTCGAGTTGGGCGGCCTGACGGGCGAGCGACAGCGCCTGCACCATGCGCGGCTGGCGCTTGTCGAAATAGGTTTTCAGCGCTTCATCGATGCCTCGCATATCGCTGCGATACGCCACCGCATTGCGCGAAAGCAGATCGAGACGGGCATTGAGGATGCGCAGTTTGAGGTTCTCGCGCAGGAATTCGCCCTGCTGCGGCGAAGCCAGCAAAGCGTCGCGCGAGCCCACGCGGGTGATGCCGAACAACTGCACCAGCGAGGTGCGAAAGCGCTCGAACCAGTCGCCCAGCCACGGTGCCCAGCGCGGGCCGGCGGCCGACGCCGGGGCCACGGGCGGCGTGCCGGGTGCGCTGGCGCCGTGGGCCGGTCCCGCCGCCGAAACCAGCCGCAAACTATCCACCAGCGCGGCCAGATCGTTGAGTTTGTGCGCGGCTGCGGCGATGTCGGGCGTGACGGCGCTGCGCAGCCGCGTCAGGTCGGACTGCACCGCGCGGCGCAGGATTTGCGCCTTGGGGTTGGGCGAACGCGCCAGTCGCGCATCGGCGCTTTGCAGGGTGGCGATGAGCGGCTGCACATTGCCGATCAACTGGGCCTGCTGCTGCGCCAGGGCGATGAGCTGACCGGTTTCAGACAGGCGGGCCTGATCGCGGGTCTTGGCAAAGTCTGCATACAGCGTTTCCAGCGCCTGACGCTGCGCCGCGAAGTCTTGCTGGCGCGATTCGAGCACCGCGAGCCGTGTCGTGAGATCACGCACCGAATCGTTGGCCTGCTTGGTCAGGGTCTTGGCCTCGACGGCATCGGTCGTCGCAGTTTGCAGGCGCTGCGCAATTTCCGCCTGAGTGGCATACAGGCGGTTATTCAGCCACCACGCCATCACCACCAGAGCGACGACGAGCGCGACGAGAACCGGCCAAACCCAGCGCGCACCCGGCAGGCCGACAGGCGCCGACTTCGTCAGTTCCGCCGATGGCGGCGTGGCCGCAGGCTCAGGAGAGGCTGTAGCCGAAGCAGCAACCTGCGCAGCCGCAGGCGCTTGCGCCGGAGAAGGCTCTGCCTCGGGAAGGGTGCTGGGCTCAGTCATGCAGGCATTCTAGGAGTTGAAGCACCTGGGGCGCAGACGAGGCGCTGCAAAGTGGACAGCACCTCTTCAAGCGGCGCGCGGGTCAGTTCCACCCGCCCGAAACCTGCCTCGCGCAGGGCGCTGGCGATGCGCGGGTGGATGGCCAGCGCTCTCTGCGGGTGCAGCACGTCGGCGTTCAGCCCGGCGAGTTCGAGCAAGCGCTCCAGGTTATGCACGGCCTCAGTCGAGGAAAACAGCCACCAGCCGCCACTACCCAGCGCAGACTGCAGCAACGCCGCGGTCTGCGCGTTGTATTCGGGTGCCAGTCGGCTATAGGCCTCGATGACTTTGACCTTGGCGCCCGCCGCTTCGAGCTTGCGCGGCAGCAGGTCGCGGCCCGGCCCGCCCCGGAAGATCAGCGCATGGCGCCCAGCCCACGGAAAAGACGCCACCGGCCCCGGAGCGAAAGCGAGTTGAAGCGCGCTCCACAAGGCCTCGGAATCGCTCTCGCCGCCCGGCTCATCGCCTCTCAAGAAAACGCCGGGCCGCCCCAAGTTTTCTTGACCCCCTCGGGGGGCGGGCTGGGCGAAGCCCTGCCCTGGGGGCGCCGAGCCCGGCGCGATGAGCCGCGGCCACGGCGCGTCGTCAGGCTGCGCTGTCAAAGCCCGGCGCACCGCGCGCAAGCTGCCTTCGCCGACGACGCCGATGGCGCAACGCGCGGGCCAGGGCTCGCGCAGCGCCGCGAACACGGCGGCCACCGCCGTAGGGCTGACGGGAATGGCCAGATCGGTCTGCGGCAAGGCGGCAAGGGCAGCGTGAAAACGGGGCAGATCGCCTGGCGGGCCGATGTGCTGCAGCGGAAAGTCGAGCATCTGCACACCGGCTGTGGCCAAAAGCTCATGCGCCCCTCCGGCCTGCGAGGAGGCCCGGGTGGAGATCAGCGTAGTGTTGAGCATCGATGCCCCGCTTTGCCTGGAGCCATCAATCGGTCGCGCTCAGTGCGAACCGAGTTGCGCCAGCAGCGCATCGGCGCCCTGTTCGCGCAACTGCCGCGCCACCTGCTGCCCCAGCGCCTCGGCCTGCGCCAGATCGGTGACGCGCCCACGCTGCTGCGCCTGCAACGCCTGGCTGCCATCGGGCAGCCCCAACACGGCGCGCAGATGCATTGCATCACCCTCCAGCGTGGCATAGGCACCCATCGGCGTAGTGCAGCTGCCGCCCAGCCCCCGCGACACCGCGCGCTCCGCATGGGTGCACAAGGCCGTGGGCGGATGGTTGAGCGCAGCCAGCGCCTGCGCCAGATCGGGCCGGTCGGCGCGAATTTCTATGCCCAGCGCCGCCTGGCCGACGGCCGGAAGCATGTCTTCCGGATCGATGACGGCGCGCACGCGCTCGCCCAAGCCCAACCGCTTGAGACCCGCTGCCGCCAGCAGGATGCCGGCATACTGCCCTTCGTCGAGTTTGCGCAGCCGGGTGTCGAGGTTGCCGCGCAGCGCCTGAACTTTGAGATGCGGATAGCGCGCACGCAGTTGCGATTCGCGCCGCAAACTGGAGGTGCCGACCACCGCGCCCGCGGGCAGATCGGCCAGATTGGCGTAATGCGGGCTGACCCAGGCGTCTCGCGGATCTTCACGCTCCATCACTGCGGTGAGCGCGAATCCGGTCGGCAGCACCATGGGCACGTCCTTGAGAGAATGCACGGCGAGGTCGGCATGGCCCTGCTCCATGGCCACTTCGAGTTCCTTGACGAACAGCCCCTTGCCGCCGATCTTGGCCAGCGATTTGTCGAGAATCTGGTCGCCCTGCGTGGTCATGCCGAAAATCCGCACATCGCACTGCGGATACAGCCCCTTGAGCAGATCGCGCACATGCTCGGCCTGCCAAAGCGCCAGACGGCTTTCGCGGGTGGCAATGACCAGGGACGGGGGGGGAGTGAAAGTGGAAGTCATCGGATGATTCTAAAGAGCCGGTTCGCGCGCAGGCTGAATTCGGCTCCTGGAAGGCCACATATCGGGGCATTGCAGTTCGATCGGCCTGCGGCAGCGCAATTCCGGAGTCGGTGCGGGCGCGCATCTTGCTTCGTTTTGTCTGGGCGCTGATAGCATCACTGCGCCCCATTTTCGTGCCCATTCAACCACTCTTCGCCATGCCGACACGCCCCTCTGCCGCACGCAACGCCTCCGATCCCGACGCGCCCCTGTTCGACGATATCCGCCTGCTCGGGCGTCTGCTTGGCGATCTGATCCGCGAGCAGGAAGGGCAGGAGATGTTCGACATCGTCGAAACCGTGCGCCAGCTCTCGGTGAAGTTTCACCGCGACGGCGACGCCAAGGACCGCCGCGCCCTCGACAAGCTGCTGAGCAGCCTGAGCCGCGACCAGGCGGTCAGCGTGATTCGCGCCTTCAGCTACTTTTCCATTCTGGCCAACATCGCCGAAGATCACCATGTGCTGCGCCGCGCCGCGCAGGATGCCGAGCGTGGCGCCCCGCCGCAGCGCGACAGCGTGCGCGCCGCCCTGGAGACGCTCAAAGACTCCGGCGTGGATCGGCAACAACTC
>CALBRU010000023.1 GCA_937927695.1 uncultured Thiomonas sp.
CTGCCGCTGGTCACGGCGCCAGACGAGAACACGCCGCCGGTTCCGCTGCTCACGGAGTAGGTCATCGAGTTGCCGCTGCCGCTGAAACTGATCTGATACTGCGTGCCGTCGACCTGCAGGGTTTGCTGGGCCAGGGCGGTGTTGTTGATGGTGCCGGGCCCGGCAGTGGCGCCGCCGGTGTTGCTGCTGGCGGCGTTCACGCTGAAGGTGCCGTTGCCCGCGCGTGCATTCATGAACAGCGCGTTGCCGGGGTCGCCGATGGCGGTGTTCAGATTGGGGCCGAGCGCGAGCTGGTTCTGCCCACCATCGCCCTGGTATTGCACGCTGCCGTCGGCCTGAATGACGAAAGGCTGGGTGCCGCTTTTGCTGCCGGCGAAAAGATAGTTGCCCTGGCCATCTTGCGTGTTGGCGTATTGCGCGAGTTGCTGCACATAGCCTTGCATGGTGGCGGCGGCGTTTTGCAGATCTTGCGTGCTGACGGTGCCGTTGTTCATCTGCACCGCGAGTTGCCGCGCTTGGCTGACCAGAGTGGTGACGCTCTGCAGCGTGGCGCTTTCGAGTTGCAGCGAGTTTTGCGCGTTCTGTCCGTTTTGTGTGTAGCCGGCCAGGCGGTTGATCTGCCCGGTGAGGGCGACGTTTTGCGCCGCGGCCACCGGCTGGTCTGACGGGTTGACCAGGGTGCTGCCGGTGGAGAGTTGCTGGCTCAGGGTGCCCAGAGTGTTCTGCTGATTGAGGATGCCGGTGAGACTGGCGGCGTAGAACTGTGAGGTGCTGATGCGCATGGCGATGCCCTTCTTTTTTACTGCACAGCCTGCAATAGCGAGGTGAACAGGCTGTTGCCCACCTGAATGGCCTTGGCCGCGGCCTGATACGCCTGCTGATATTGAATGAGGTGGGTCGCTTCTTCGTCGAGATTCACGCCGGAGACCGACTGCTGCGCTGCAGACGCCTGGGCGGCGACGGCGCTGGCCGCGCTCAGTGCGCTCTGCGCCTGGTTGCCCTGCGTGGCGACCTGGCTGACGAGCTGCGAATAAGCGCCTTCGAGCGAGGTGCTGCCATTCGCCAGGGTTTTGGCCGTCTGCAGTGCGGCCATGACTTGCGCGTTGCCGCCATTGCCGCCGCTGGCCGGGCTGAGGGTGAAGGCGTCGCCCGAGACGGCGACGCTGCCCGCGAGGGTGACGTTCCAGTAGCCGCCGGGCGGGTTGTTGGCGTAAGGGATGGACAGCACCTGCCCGCTGCCGCCCAGGCTCAGGCTGCCGCTGGCAAGCACGGTGGCTGAGCCGGATTGCGTGATCTGAAAGCCCACGGCGCCGCTGGTGCCGCCACTGGTGAGCGTGACCTGCAGGGTGGTCGGCACGCTCGCGCCCGAAATGACCAAGGCGCCGCCGCTAGTGGCGCTGTATTGCCCGGCCGACAGGGTGAGGTTGCCCAGATTGGTGTTGACCAGGCTGCCCGAGAGCATCTGCCCCGCGCTGGAAACATAGGGCGAGGCCGCGGCGATTTGCGTGGGGTTGGTGAGCACGGACTGAAAGTTGAGCGCCCCGTAGCGCGTGGGCTGCACCTCAAAGCTGTTGCCCGCCTGCGCTCCGCTGACCTTGACCTGCACGCCGTCGAAGCTCAGCACGGTGGCGCTGCCCGAGGTGCCCACCGTCGCCCCGCTGACGGGCTGGCCCGTGGAAAGATTGGTGACCGACCAGTTGCTGCCGTCGTAGTTCAGCCGGTAGTCGGCGGTGGTGAGGGCATTGGCATCGACCACGCTGCCGCTGATGACGGCATTGCCGCTATTGGCCGAGCTGGCCAGCACCTGCACCGGCCCGGCCTGAAACAGGGCCGCGCCGAACTGGCCGTTGAGATCGAGCCCCTGCGCCTGCTGGCTGTTCATGGCCGAAGCCAGACCGTCGGCGATGCGGCCGAGCGCGTTCTGCGCGGGCTGCAGCACCTGGCTGCGGAACTGCAACAGCCCGCCCAGCGTGCCGCCTTGCAGACCTTGCGACAGCACCGCGCCATTGGAGGCGTAGGCCACTTCGAGCTGCGACGGGTCGTAGGCACTGGGCGTGGTTTTCAGGTCGAACGATTGCGCACCGGCCACCAGCACCTGGCCGTTGCCGGTGAACACATTGACCTGATTCCCGTCCTGCGGCAGCACGGTTACACCCACTTGGCCCGATAACTGGGTGATGAGCTGGTCCCGCTGGTCGAGCAGCGAGTTGGGTGTGCTGCCGGTGCCCGAGAGGGTGTTGATCTGAACGTTGAGCTGGGCGATCTGCTGCGTGAGGCTGTTGATGGCGGTCACGCTCTGGCCGAGTTGCTGGTTGACGCCACTCTCCGCGCTTTGCAGTTGCTGCGCCGAAGTCTGAATGGTCTGGGCCAGCGACTGCGACTGACTGATGAGGCTTTGCCGCGACGGGAGATCAGCCGGATTGGCCGCGACCTGCGCCACGCCGCTGGCGAAAAACTGGTTGATCGAGGTGCTCAGACCCGAGTCGGTGCCGGCGATCAGATTGGCGATGGGCTGGATCTGGGTGTTGAGGGTGTTTGCGCCGCTGGCGGTGGCTGCCGTGCTCCACACTTGCGACTGCAGATAGCTGTTGTAGCTGCGGGTGACGGCGTCGATCTGCGTGCCGTTGCCCAGATATTGCCCGCCGTACAGGCTGGGCGTGAGCGAGGACTGCACGGCAGTCTCCCGGCTGTAGCCAGGGGTATTGACGTTGGCGATGTTGTTGCCCGTGACCTGCAGCGCAGACTGCGCCGCCTGCAAGCCGGTGAGGGCATTGTTGAGAAGCCCGCTGATGCCTGACATCTCATCCCCTCCCTAAAGATTGGCCTTGCGTCTGGCCATACCCTTTGGCCGCGCCGCTTGCCGGCCCGTAAGTGGGTTCGGCGGTTTGCCGCTGCGATTGGGCGATGGCCTGCTGCAGCGCGGCGCTCCAGACGGTGAGGGTGTGTTGCAGCGCCAGGGTTTCGTCGCGCAGGGCGGTGACTTCGGCGGTGATCTCGGGGCTGTGGTCGAGCACGGGGTCGCCCGAGCGGCGGCGCTGCGCAAAGCCTTCGAGCGCCTGGAGCAGCGGTTGCCAGATGGGTGTCACGGGCGTGGCGCCCTCGCTGCCGGTATTCACCAGCGCCTGACGCTGCTGGCGCAGCACTTCGGTGAGCGCAGCCACGAGCTGGCGTTCGTCTTGAGGGGGCTGGAGCTGGGACATGGCGGCGAAAGTGGGCGCAGGGAGCATGAGAAATAACGTCACTGCGCAGCAGAACTTGAATCCGACCCTGAATCTACCCCAAGTTGCTGCAGCGCCTGCTGCATGCGCGGGCTGCGGGCGATGGCCACCAGCTTGGCGGCGTAGTCGGGATCGGTGGCGTAGCCGCTGCGCTGCAGCGCGCTGGCGAACGCCGAAATATCGTTACCCTGACCACGGGCCGACTGGTAACGCGGACGAGAGAGCAGGGCGGCGTAATTGTCCACACTGTCGGCCACGTTCTGGTAAGCACGGAAGGCGGCCGTGCCCATCGACGCCACGCCATTCTGAAATTCGCGGGTGAGCGTTTGCACGGTGCCGCCGACCCAGCCGCTGCCCGCCTTGACGCCAAACACATTGTTGCCCGGTGCGTGCCGCCCCCAACCGGTTTCGAGCGCGGCCTGCGCCAGAATGGCCACGGGCGCGACGCCCAGCTGTTTGGCCGCGGTCTGCACGCTGGGCAGAATGCTGGCGATGAACGACTTGGCCTGCTCGAGCGGCAAGGTGGCGCTTTTGGTGGGCGAGCTGGGCGCGGTGGACGAGCCGCCGGGCGTCGGGTTGATCGGCTGCACCGGCAGGGCGTTCTGGCGGTAGGTGGCGAGCGACTGCGCGGGCAAGGCCGCTGCCGCGCTGCCGGCCAGCGGAAGTGCACTGGCCTGTGTGCTCACTGCATGTGCAGCGATCGATCCGCCGTCAGCGGGCGTGCCCGAAGGCGGCTGCGGCGCGGCGGGGTTGAACCCGGAATTGAGCCCATAACGGGTGGACAGCTCGCGGGCGATATAAGTGGCCAGCCCCATGCCTTGCCCCTGGCTGAGGGTGGTGGCGAGTTGCTGGGTGAACATCGACTTGAACATCGGCCCCGCGGTGTCGCCCAGCAAGTCTGGCCCCAGACTGGTGGCATTCATGGCGCTGAGCATCTGCTGCATCAGCAGCGCTTCGAATTGCTGCGCCACGGCCTTGATCGCCTGCGGACTGCGCGGGTCGGCATTGGCGGCAGCCTTGAGCTGGTTCAGCCCCTGGAACGACAGACTGTTGGACGCCGCCGCGCCGCTCGGTGGCAGCGGGGACAGAGGCGTCCTGGGTGGCGTGGTCATGGCGGATGGGCTCTCACCCTGTCAAATCACTTCGAGCTGGGCGTGCAGCGCGCCTGCCGCCTTCATGGCCTGCAGAATGGCGATGAGATCGTTGGGCGCTGCGCCCACGGCGTTGAGTGCGCGCACCACCGCTTCGAGCGTGACGCCGGGCTTGAACATGAGCAGATTGGCCTTGTCCGCCTTG
>CALBRU010000024.1 GCA_937927695.1 uncultured Thiomonas sp.
AGGTCATGGCCACCAACGTGCCCAACTGCATCAGCTACGACCCGACCTTCGCCCACGAAGTGGCCGTTATCCTGCATGCGGGTCTCAAGCGCATGGTGGAACACCAGGAGAACGTGTTTTATTACCTCACCCTGCTCAACGAAAACTACGCCCAACCCGGGCTTCAGCCGGGCACTGAAGAGCAGATTCTCAAGGGCATGTATCTGTGCAAGCCGGGCAAGGCCGAGGTCAAGCAGCGCGTGCAGTTGCTCGGCTCCGGTTCCATCCTGCGCGAAAGTCTGGCGGCGCAGGAACTGCTGGAAAGCGACTGGGGCGTCGCCGCCGACGTGTGGAGTTGCCCGAGCTTCAACGAACTGGCACGCGACGGCAAGGCCGCCGAGCGCTGGAATCTGCTGCACCCCACCGACAAGCCACGCGTGCCCTTCGTCACGCAGCAGATCGGCAAGCACGCAGGCCCGGTGGTGGCCAGCACCGACTATGTGCGCCTGTTCGCCGAACAAATCCGCCCCTTCCTGCCCAAGGGACGCAACTACCGGGTGCTGGGCACCGACGGCTTCGGCCGCTCGGATACCCGCACTGAGCTGCGCCGTCACTTCGAGGTGGATCGTCATTACATCGCGCTGGCTGCGCTGCGCGGTCTGGTCGATGAGGGTGCGCTGCCTGCGGCCAAGCTCACCGAGGCCATTGCCAAGTACGGCATCGACACGGAGAAGGTGTTCTCGCTCTACGCCTGAACGACCGCCGAACGCAACACACAACAGGAGACACCCAATATGGCCGTCGTCGAGGTCAAGGTTCCCGATATCGGGGACTTCAAGGATGTGGAAGTGATCGAGGTTCTGGTGAAGGCCGGCGACACGATCACGGTCGATCAATCGCTGGTCACGGTGGAGAGTGACAAGGCCAGCATGGAGATTCCCAGCAGCGCCGCCGGCGTGGTGAAGGCGCTGAGTGTGAAGCTGGGCGACAAGGTGAACGAAGGCACGGTCTTGCTCGAACTCGACGCCGCAGGCGCCGCCGACGCACCGCCCGCCGCAGAAACTCCGTCCGCTCCGGTCGTTCCGGCAGCAGCCGAGGCTGCGCAGCCCGAGGCATCGCCCCCGGTCGCGCTGCCTCCTGCGGCGGTTGGCGTGGGTTTCGCCTCCGAGCCGCGTCACCACACCCCGCCTACCGCTGCGCTGCCGGTGCACGAGCCTGCGGCATCCACTGCGCTGTTGCCGCACGCTTCGCCAAGTGTGCGCAAGCTGGCGCGTGAACTCGGCGTGCCGCTGGAGGAAGTCAAGGGCAGCGGCAGCAAGGGCCGCATCACCGCGGAGGATGTGCAAGCCTTCGTCAAGGCCGTGATGTCGGGCCAGGCCGTGACTCAGGCCGCGGCTGTGGCGGGAGTCGGTGCGGGCAAGGGCGCGGCCAGCCTGGGCGGGCTCGCGCTACTGCCGTGGCCCAAGGTGGATTTTGCCAAGTTCGGCCCGGTCAGCAGCCAGCCGCTGTCGCGCATCAAAAAGCTCTCGGGCCCCAATCTGGCACGCAACTGGGCAATGATTCCGCATGTCACCCAGTTCGACGAGGCCGACATCACCGAGCTGGAGGAATTCCGCAAGAGCAGCAACGAACGCATGGCCAAGCAAGGCGTGAAGCTCACCATGCTCGCCTTTGTGATGAAAGCCTGCGTGACGGTGCTCAAGCAAATGCCCGCATTCAACAGTTCGCTCGATGAAAGCGGCGAGAACCTCATTCTGAAGGACTACATCCACCTCGGTTTCGCGGCCGATACGCCGCAAGGTCTGGTCGTGCCCGTGCTCAAGGATGTGGACAAGAAGGGCCTGGCGCAAATCGCCAAGGAAATGGGCGAGCTGGCCGCGACGGCACGCGAAGGCAAGCTCAAACCTTCAGACATGCAGGGCGCAACCTTCACCATTTCCAGCCTGGGCGGCGTGGGTGGCACGGCCTTCACGCCCATCATCAATGCGCCGGAAGTGGCCATATTGGGGCTGTCAAAATCGCAGATCAAACCAGTGTGGGACGGCGCCGCATTCCAGCCAAGGCTGATGTTGCCGTTGTCGCTGTCGTACGACCATCGCGTCATCGACGGGGCGATGGCCGCGCGCTTCACCACCGTGCTCGGCGAGTTGCTCGCCGACCTGCGGCGTGTGCTGATCTGACCGGGAGCGCGATATGGCCATCATCGAAGTCAAGGTTCCCGATATCGGGGACTTCAAGGATGTGGAAGTGATCGAGGTTCTGGTGAAGGCCGGCGACACGATCACGGTCGATCAATCGCTGGTCACGGTGGAGAGTGACAAGGCCAGCATGGAGATTCCCAGCAGCGCCGCCGGCGTGGTGAAGGCCCTACGCGTGAAGCTGGGCGACAAGGTGAACGAAGGCACGGTTTTGCTGGAGCTTGAGGCTGTTGGTGCGCAGGCAAGCGCCGAGACTACGCCTGCGCCGCCAGCGCCTGCTGCCGCCCCGACAAGCACGGTGCAACAAACCCCTCCTGCGCCGCAGGCTGCCGCCGCGTTCTCTGGCAAGGTCGATGTGGAGTGCGACGTGCTGGTGCTCGGCGCTGGCCCCGGGGGATATTCCGCGGCATTTCGCGCCGCCGATCTGGGCCTGAAAGTGGTGCTGGTCGAGCGTTACGCTGCTTTGGGGGGCGTGTGCCTCAACGTCGGCTGCATACCCAGCAAGGCGCTGCTGCACGTGGCTGCGGTCATGGACGAGGCGGCGCATTTCGCCGACCTTGGCGTGGAATTCGGCGCGCCCAAGGTCGATCGCGCCAAGCTGGCGGCGCACAAGGCCAAGGTGGTGGGCAAGCTCACCAGCGGTCTGGCGGCCATGGCGAAAATGCGCAAGGTCACCGTAGTGCGCGGCTATGGAGCGTTCATTGATGCGCACCATGTGCAGGTCGAACTCACCGAGGGCGAAGGCCAGAACAAAACTGGCGCCACGCAGACAGTGGGCTTCCAGCGCGCCATCATCGCGGCTGGCAGTCAGGCAGTGCGCTTGCCCTTCTTGCCCGATGACCCGCGCATCGTCGATTCCACCGGCGCGCTCACCCTGGAGCAGGCGCCGAAGAATATGCTCATCGTCGGCGGTGGCATCATCGGGCTGGAGATGGGTACGGTGTATTCCACGCTGGGCGCACGGCTGGATGTGGTGGAAATGCTCGACGGCCTGATGCCCGGCGCCGACCGCGATCTGGTGAAGGTCTGGCAGAAGCTCAACGCCAAGCGCTTCGACCGCATGATGCTCAAGACCAAGACGGTGGCCGCCCAAGCCAAGCCCGACGGCATCTGGGTGACGTTTGAAGGCGAAGGCGCTCCTGCCGAGCCGCAGCGCTACGACCTGGTGCTGCAAGCCGTGGGCCGCGCGCCCAATGGCCGCAAGATCGCAGCCGACAAGGCAGGCGTGGCGGTGAACGAGCGCGGCTTCATCCCGGTCGACCGGCAGATGCGCACC
>CALBRU010000025.1 GCA_937927695.1 uncultured Thiomonas sp.
CCGGACAGAATCCGCTGTCGTTGGTGAGGCCGAAGTCGAACGCGATCTGCCCGGCGACCATGGCCGGGATGACGTTGATCACGTCGGCCTTGATCGCGCCGCCTGCGGTGTGCAGAGTCATGGTCTTGGCGTCCAGACGCTGCGGGGTGCCGCCGGCCTTGGCCTGAATCCACTCCAGCGCGCAGGGTTTGGTGGATGGCTGGAGTTCGGTCGCGAGCTTGGTGCGGTATTCGGTCGGCGGCTGGAAACCATAGAGCCGGTTCCAGCCGAGCAGGGCGGTTTCGTCGGTGACGAAGCTGTCCTTCGGGTCGGCGATGATGACCTTGGCGCGCGGGTTGTGTTTGCTGAACCACTCCGTCATCAGCGCGGCGCGCTCGTAGGGGCCGGGCGGGCAGCGGTAGGGGTTGGGCGGAGCGGCCAGCACGAAGGTGCCGCCGTCGCGCATGCTCTGCAACTGCTTGGCCAGCAGGGCGGTCTGCGCCCCGGCAATCCAGCCACTGGGTACTTGGCTGTCGGCCAACTGTTCGCTGTAGCCGGGCAGGCTGTCGTAGCGCAGCTTGATGCCGGGTGAGACGATGAGTTTGTCGTAGCCCAAAACCTTGCCGCTGGCTGTGGTGACGGTTTTGTTCACCGGGTCGAGGCTTTTGGCAGCATCGAACACGAAGGCTACGCCATGCTTCTGCCGCAGCACGTCATAGCTCACCCTCAGGTCTTGCATAGTGACGTGCGCGTTGAGCACCTCGCTCGATCCGTAAGGGCGGATGTAGACCGGGTTTTTTTCGATCACCGTGACTTGCAGGCTGGGGTCGGCCAACTTGAGGTATTTGGCCGCAGTGGCGCCACCTACGCCACCGCCGACGATGACGATGCGGGCAGACGCCTGACCGGCGCGGACGATGGAGGGGAAGGCAACAGCGCCCAATGCCGTGGCACTGGCGAGCAGAAATTGACGACGAGAGTTCATGGAGTGCCTCTTATTCGGGTTTGACGGCGGCGAAGTAACTCGCCATGGCGTCGATTTCGCCATTGCTGAATCCCTGCGCAACATGGCCCATCAGCGTGGAGGGGCGCTTGCCATCGCGGAAATCGCGCATGGCCTTCACCAACTGCGCTTTGGGCATGCCAGCCAGGGGCATGAAGGCAGCGGCGCGTAGCCGTCCGTCCGTGCCGTGGCAGCCGGCGCAGGTTTGCGCCATGGCGGCGCCGCTGGGCGGTGCTTTGGGTCCGGGGGGCAGGGTTGCGGCAGCTGGTGTGCCGACTGCTGCAGGCGCGGCAAAAGCGGGAGCATTCGCGCCGAGCAGGCCAATGGCGAACACGAGCCCGATCAGGGCGAGGGTGAGGTGATGGAGTCGCATACGAAATCCTTATTGCGCCCAGACGACGAAGCCAACCACGAAGAACTGAACGATCCAGAGGCCGACCAGCCACATTGAAACCGTGCCGATGCGGTCGATGGCGGCCGATGGGGTGTAGATCTGACCCTTGGGCGTCTGCCCCACCTTCCAGGCAATGGTGAGGAAATAAGCCAGGGTGCTGCCGCCAATGAGGGCGAAGGTAGAGAAGAACAGGATGTTGCTGTACCAGTCGAGGTGCACGGGGTAGGTGAACACGTCATAGCCGTGTATGCCCTTGAGCACCGTCCAGCGCAGCACTTCGCGCAGCGCGGCCACGGCGATCAGCGCCACCGCGCCGAGGGCAAACGGCGCGTAGCCCAGTGAGGTGTTCAGTGTGCGCTGGCCCAGCACCGTGGGCAGCGCCACGGTGAGCAGCAGTAACGCCAAGCTGAGCAGCACGATGGGCGAGGTGGCGAACCCGGCGATGTTGGCAGGCAGGGTGGCCATCCAGCCGCCGAGAAACACCAGAGCGATCACCCCGCCGATATTGAGCATCTTGCTGGCGAGGGCGCCGACCCACTGGAGGTAGTTCGCATCGGCCAGTTGCCCCGCGCTTAGGTAGCGGCGATAGGCGAACAGCCAGGCCCCCGTCACCGGTGCAGCCAGGGCGATGAAAAAGCCGAAGCGCCACAGGTTGTAGTCGTGCAGCGTGCGGCCGCGCGGCTCGATCACCCCGTTCGGTGCGTACCAGCTCATCCACTTCTCGGGGCTGAGCATTTGCTGGGTGAGCACATGCATGATGAAGCCCACGACCAGAAACAGCGCCAGCGCGGCCACCAGGCTCCAGCCCGAGCGCGTGTCGTGCTGAGGGTCGTCGAGGTGATGGTTGCGACTGTAGAAAAAGTACAGCGCCATATAGCCGACAATGAGCAGCACGATAAAGCCCACCACCCACCAGGCCGACAGCACATTGCTGGTGTACCAGAACGGGTCATAGGTCACCTGCACGAACAGCAGCGGTGCGACGCCGAGCACCACGGCCACCGAGACGGCGATCTTGGCGGTGGTGGTCATCGCCGCGGCCAGGCGGCGGCGCATGGGGTTGCGGCTGAAGGCGTTGGCGAGCACCAATGCCGTGCCACCGAGCATGACCTGTACCGCTGCGATGTGCAGCGCAAAGGTCAGCACGCCCAGCACCAGAAAGACGATGGGGTGAGACGGAACCCCGGCGACGTCGCGCAGGGCATAGAGCATTTCAGAATTCATGTCAGCGCACCTCTTGGGTCAGGGTTGCGGGCAACGCAGCGGCTTGGTCGGCCTGCGCCAGCGCCGCCTTGTGCTGGATGTGGGCGACGGCGGCCTGCGGCTGCTTCATGTTGACGATGAATACCGCAAGCGCCTCGGCTTCTTCGGGCTTGAGCGGAATCATCGGCATATACAGCGTGGCTCCGGTGGACAGCGCGCCGCGCAGGTAGTTTTCCACCTCGGTCACGTTGGTCGTGCCGCCGAAGTAGCGATGCAGCGGGCGCATGCCGGTATCGCTCAGCGAGTGGCAGTTGGAGCAGGTCGTCAGCGCCAGCGACTCGCCCACCTTGAGCATGTTGTCCGGCGTGACCACGCGCAGCTCGTTGGGAACGAACACCTGCGTCTTGAGAAAGCCGTGCGTCTCCAGTAGCGGAATTTCGCTCTTGATGTTCATGCCCGGCACATCGCGGCCGACGACCTGGTTGGAGTAGATGTACTGCCCGGCCACCCAGGGTTTGCGGATGGACTCGCGCGCCACTTCCTCTGGCCACAGCCCGAACAGCAGAATGCTGAGCGTGGCCACCGACGCCCCCCATACGACGAGGGTGCGCGAGGAAATCAGCGTCATCACGAAGTAAGCCAGAATGCCCAGCAGCACGGTGATGATGGCCGGCTGGAAGTAGGACGGCAGGCGGTTGTCCATCACCAGATGCGCGGTTTCCGGCAGGGTGCGGATATACCACTGGAACAGCGCCGCGCCGGTGATCGACGACACGATGCCCAGCCAGGCCAGCTTGCGCGAAATCTCACGCTTGAACGCCGGATCGGTGATGCGCGCCGCGACGATGCCGCCGACCACCGCCGTCATGGTGAACATGAACGCGGTACGCATGGCGAGCTGGGCGAAGGTGTTGCTGCCGTAGAAGCCGTTGAGGTAGCCCCCCTCAGTGAACCAGACCTCCTTGCCCGGCACCATCATGAACGACAGAATGCCCAGGATGATGAGCATGGTGGTGTAAGACGCCATGCCGAAGATCACGGCGATGCGCATATGCGTGCGCTGATCGACGCGGCCGACCAGGTAGATCACCAGATAGACGCCGACCACTTCGATG
>CALBRU010000026.1 GCA_937927695.1 uncultured Thiomonas sp.
GCCCAGCATTACTGGCGCGAGCGTTGCACAGCGCACTGGCGCAGAGTTACCCGCGGTTGGAAATTCTGGTCGTCAATGATTGCGGTACAGCGGTAGAGCACCTTTTACCCGCTGGAGATAAGCAGCGCTCGATCACCTACGTGCGCCATGGCACCAATCGCGGCATGTCTGCTGCACGCAATACAGGGTTGGCGCTCTCTCAAGGTGACATCATCACTTATCTCGATGATGACGACACCTTTGAGCCAAACCACGTTTCCACGGTCGTCGAAGCGATGACACTCACTGGCGCGGACTTCGTCTACACCGAATCCGACTATGTGATTGAACGGCTGGAAAACGGACAGATTCACGAACTTCAGCGGCGCAAGCAGATCGACGACTGCAGCTACTCCCGTCAACGTCTCTTCATCGCCAACTTCATTCCCATCAATACCTGGGCGCACCGTCGGCAGGTCATCGATCAAATCGGGAAATTCGACGAGACTCTGCGCAACCTGGAAGACTGGGATTTGCTGCTGCGCTACGCCCGTCACAAAGACCCCGTGCATATCCCGACGGTGACGGTGGTGGTGCACCATCGCGAGCAGGCTGACAACATGCTGGCGGCCCATCGTGGCAAGTTTCTGCCGCATTACATGGGGATATACCGTCGGCATGACGATCTCGGTGACGCCATGATCGCTCAGGGAAGAAAGCAGCTCTTGGACGACATGGCGCGACGCGAGAGCACTGCTACCAGCCCTGTTGCCGTATCTGTGCCGCCTCAAAGCCCCCTCCTTCCATGGCTGCCTTCTGGTCGGTGGCTTCCGGCAGAACGTCTGTGGGCCGATGAGGCCATATCGCGTTGGTCAGGGCAGGACACTGAGTCTGCCGTCACGGCGCTCGCCCTGATGCCAAGCGCTGTATTGCCGCTACAACAGACCCTCGCTAGCCTGGACGCGCAATGGCTCGCTGCGCAGGCTTTGATGGTTACCTCACACAACACCCCAGAGCTGCTATTGCGTGAAGCCAACTCCGCGTTACTCAAATCCGGGACCGAATGGCTCGGCCTGATCGACGCCGGCGACCGGCTCGCACCCGACGCGCTGTTCCGTATCGCGCACGCGGTGCGCGAGCATCCGCAGTGGCAGATCGTCTATACCGACGAGGACAACCTCACGGCCGACGGCCAGCATGTCAACCCACATTGCAAGCCCGACTTCAATCTCGACTATCTGCGCAGCCTGCCCTATGTCGGCGGGCTGATGCTGATCCGCCGCGATCTGTTCGAGGCGCTCGGTGGCTTCGACCCGCAGGCTGAAGGCGCGGAAGACTACGACCTGATGCTGCGAGCGTGGGAGCATCTGCAGCGCACTGGCGCAGGAGACGCGGCCATCGGCCACGTGCCGGAGGTGCTCTATCACCGGCTGCAGGGATCGGGGCATACGCAGAAGTCGGTGCCTGAGATTCTGCAGGCCGGGCACTCGGCGCTGCAGCGCCATTTCGAGCGACTGGGCATTGCGGCGCAGGTGCAGCCGGGGCCGTTCCCGCCGTCGTTCCGCGTGCGCTGGCCGCTGCCCGAAGCGCGGCCGCTGGTGTCCATCCTCATCCCCACGCGCGACCAGTTGCCGCTGCTGCAGCGCTGCATCGAATCGGTGATCGAAAAGACCAAGTACCCGGCTTACGAAATCCTCATCATCGACAACGACAGCCGCACGCCCGAGGCGCGCAACTATCTGGCGGCCATCGAAGGCAAGGAGGCCGAACTCGGCGGCCGCCTGCGCGTGGTGCGCCAGCCCGGCCCGTTCAACTTTTCAGCGATGAACAACGCAGCAGCAGCCCAAGCGCGCGGCGAGTATCTGCTGCTGCTCAACAACGACACCGCCGCGCTGCACGACGATTGGCTGGACGAAATGATGGGCCACGCGGTGCGGCCGGATGTGGGCATCGTCGGCGCCAAGCTGCTCTACCCCGACGGCAAGATTCAGCATGCGGGCGTTGTCCTCGGCTTGAACGTGTCGCCCCCTCATCCCTTCATCGGCCGTCCTCCAGAAGACCGCGGCTACTTTGGCCGCGCCCAGCTTGCACAAAATCTCTCCGCAGTCACTGGCGCCTGCCTGCTCATCCGCAAGAGCGTGTTTGAACAGGTCGGCGGGCTCGATGAACAGGCTTTCAAGGTGTCTTACAACGACATCGATCTGTGTTTGAAAGTGCGCGAAGCCGGCCTGCGCATCGTGTTCACGCCCTACGCCCTGCTGATGCACGAAGGCTCGGCCAGCCAGAAGAGCGGCACCGAGACCCAGCCTGACAACGCCAAGCTCAAGCGCTTCGCTGCCGAAAAAGACGCGATGTACGCCAAATGGCTACCGCAGCTCGCGTTCGATCCCGCCTACAACCGCCACCTGAGCCTTGCCAGCACCGACTTTCTGCTCGACGATCAGCCCTGTCTGAGCTGGGACCCTGATTGGCGTCCCCGCCCGCGCGTACTGGTGCATTCGGCCGACCGCGAAGGCTGCGGCGAGTACCGCATCATCGCGCCGATGCGCGCGCTCAACCGCGCCGGGCTCACCCAGGGCTGGGAGACCATGCGCCTGTTCGAGCCCGCCGAAATGGAGCGCATGCAGCCCGACAGTCTGGTGGTGCAGCGCCAGATGGAGTGGCCGCAGATCGAGGCACTGGAGCGCCACGCCCGCACCTCCAAGGCGTTTCGCGTGTTCGAGATCGACGACCTCATCACCAATCTGCCGCACAAAAGCGTGCACAAGGGCACCATCCACAAAGACATCGCCAAGCGCTTTCGCAAAGCCGCCGGGCTGTGCAACCGGCTGGTGGTGGCTACCGAACCGCTGGCCAAGGCCTACGCCCACTTCACCGATAGATCGGAAGAGCGTCGTGTAGGGAAAGAGTGTAGATCTCGGTGGT
>CALBRU010000027.1 GCA_937927695.1 uncultured Thiomonas sp.
AGAGATTGCATCATGCCAGATTCCGAAACCAACCAGCCGCTATGGTTACCCTCGCCGCAGCGCATCGCCGCTTCGCACGTCGAGGCATTTCGTCATTGGGTGAATGAGCGCCACGGCCTGCATTTGCAGAGTTATCAAGACTTGCTCGATTGGTCGGTCGCCGAGCAGGCCCAGTTCTGGGACGCGGTGTGGGAGACCTCCGGCGTGATCGCCGAGCACAAAGGCGAGCGGGTGCTGATCGACGCCGACCGCATGCCCGGCGCGCGGTTTTTCCCGGATGCCCGCCTCAACTTCGCCCAGAACCTGCTGCGCCGCAATGACGATGCCATTGCGCTGCATTTCTGGGGCGAAGATCAGGTGCAACGCCGCCTGAGCTGGCGCGAATTGCACGCCGAAGTCTCTCGGTTGCAGCAAGCCTTGAAGCATTGGGGCGTCCAGCCGGGAGACCGGGTTGCGGCCTATATGCCCAATATGCCCGAGACGGTGATTGCCATGCTCGCGGCCACCAGCCTCGGCGCCACCTTCACCTCCGCTTCGCCCGACTTCGGGGTGCAAGGCGTGCTCGACCGCTTCGGCCAGACCCAGCCCAAGGTGCTGATTGCCTGTGACGGCTATTTCTACAACGGCAAAACCTTTTCCAATCTGGAGAAGCTGGCCGAACTCGTGCCGCAATTGCCCTCGCTGGTGAAAACCGTCGTCGTGCCCTATGTGGCGCAGGCACGCGGGCAAAGCCTGAACGTCGCGGCGATTGCCGGTGCTCAGGTGTGGGGGGATGCGCTCGCGCCATTCACCCCGGAGGCGGTGCAATACGCGGCGCAGCCCTTCGATCATCCGGTTTATATTCTGTATTCGAGCGGCACCACCGGGGCGCCGAAATGCATCGTGCATCGCGCGGGCGGCGTGCTGCTCAAGCATCTGGCCGAGATGCGCCTGCAGGCCGATATTCATCCCGAAGACCGCGTGTTCTTTTTCACCACTTGCGGCTGGATGATGTGGAACTGGCTGATGTCTGCGCTCAGCCAGGGGGCGACGGTTTGCCTTTACGACGGCTCGCCCGGTGTGCGCGACAACGCCATTCTGTTCGACTACGCCGATGCGGTGGGTTTCACCCATCTCGGCACCTCGGCCAAGTTCATCGAGGCGCTGGGCAAGTCGGGCATCGCGCCGATGCACACGCACCGCCTCAGCGATCTTCGCACCCTCATGTCGACCGGCTCGCCGCTGGCGCCCGAAGGCTTCGACTACATCTACGGCAAGGTAAAGGCCGACATCTGCCTCAGTTCCCTGTCGGGCGGCACCGATCTGGTGGCCTGTTTCATCGCCGGGTCGCCCATGAACCCGGTCTGGCGCGGCGAGATTCAGTCCTGCGCTCTGGGCATGGCCGTGATCGTGGCGGGTGACGACGGTAAGCCTTTGCCAGATGGGCAAAAAGGCGAGTTGGTTTGCACCAAGCCCTTTCCCTCCATGCCGCTGGGCTTTCTGGTGGACGGCAGTCTGGAAAAAGGCGCCCAGAAATACTTTGACGCCTACTTCGCGCAGTTCCCGAATGTATGGTGGCATGGCGACTACATTCAGCGCACGTCGCATGGCGGCTACATCATTTTTGGTCGCTCGGATGCAACGCTCAATCCCGGCGGCGTGCGTATCGGCACGGCGGAAATTTACCGCCAGGTCGAGCGCATCGACGCGGTGCTCGAATCGATCGTGATCGGCCAGAACTGGCCACCCGGTACTTACGGCGATGTGCGCGTGGTGCTGTTCGTACGTCTGCGCGACGGCGTGGTGCTCGACGAGGTGCTGATCGACGCGATCAAGGGTGAGATTCGCAACAACACCACGCCGCGCCATGTGCCCGCGCGGATCGTGCAAGTCCACGACATCCCGCGCACCAAGAGCAACAAGATTGTGGAAATCGCGGTGCGCAACCTGATTCACGGCGACGCGGTGAAAAACGTCTCGGCACTGGCCAATCCCGAGGCGCTCGACGAATACCGCGCCTTGCGTGCCGAACTTGAGCGGGCTTGAATGTTTGCGCTAAGCGCTAACTCCTGCGCCGTAAGGTGCAGGTGCGGCTGATCCAGAGCTTGCGCAATGGCGTCAGGCTGATGCGCTGGTGCAGTACCGCAAAGTCGGCCCGCTCGATTTCGCTCAGCAGCGCGTCCGACATGGCGCCCAGGGCCAGTAGAGGCGCGGTCTGTGCGGCAGGGTGGGGTGTGAGCGCGCAGCGAGCTGTGCTGAAAGCCTCGCGGGCCAGCGTGATTTGTTCCTGAAGCAGTGCACGAATGGGCGGGCTGACCACGCGTTGCTGCAAGTCCACGGCCTTGACCCCGTGCCGCTGCAGGGCATCGAGCGGCAGATACACCCGACCCTGAGCGACATCGCGACCGAGATGCCGGATGTGACTGGTCAATTTCAGCGCCACGCCCAGTTCTTCCGCAGCGTCCAGGGCCGGGGGCGCGGTCAGCCCAAGCAGCGCCGCCGCATTGCGCAGCGTCTGCCCGCTGCTCGCCCGGCAATAGTGCACGAGCGCGGCGCGATCCATCCACCGGTTCTGTCGCAGGTCGATGTCCACGCTTTCAATCAGACCGAGCAGCGCCTGTGGCC
>CALBRU010000028.1 GCA_937927695.1 uncultured Thiomonas sp.
AGGACGTGGGCGACCTGTCGCGCATCGTCCACGAGGCCTTCCACGTGGCGCGCTACAGCGTGTTCAAGCTCGGCGAAGCGGTGCTGGGCGGCGATATCGCCCGGCTGCGTCGCATGCTGGGCGGCCTGGAAGCCGAAGGCGTGGCCCCGGTGCTGGTGCACTGGACGCTGGCCGACGACATCCGCGCCTGGCTGCGCATTCGCCAGGGGCTGGACGCGGGGCAGGCACTGCCCGCACTGCTGCGCGCCAACCGCATCTGGGGCGTGAAGGAAAAATTGCTGGAACGCGCGCTGCCACGCCTGCGCACGCCCGATCTGGAGCGACTGCTGCAACTGGCGGCGCAATGCGACCTGGCCGTCAAAGGGCTGCGCCCCGACTCTCTGCCGCGCGCACCGTGGGAGGCGCTGCAGGTGCTCGCCCTGTCCATGCTCGACGCCCTCTGGCCCACGCCGCCGAGCGCCCGGCAGGGCCGCCGACTGGTGCTACACCCGGCGCTTTGAGTGCATTCCTCAAGACGACCGCGTGTTGCGGGCTTGTGAACTCTGCGGCCTTGCCCGGCTCTGAGCACAGTCAGACACGCTTCGCTGTCTTCTTCGCGGCCTTTTTTGCAGCCTCTCTCACTGAAACATCATGCCCATTTTCCCGCCTCGCGCCCCCTACTCTGGCCGACTGAGCCACACCCTGGCCGTAGTTGGCCTGTGGGCTGCCGCCCTGCTGCCCGCTGCCTTCGCGCAGGCCGCGCCCGCGCCCACACCCGACAACGCGCCCAGCTTCACCGCAGGTCCGGATGATGTGATGCGCGTGCTGCCCGCGCAACTGCTGCCCGCGCTGCAGGTCAACTGCCACGGCGTGAAAATCGCCGCGCCCGCTTGGCGCGCGCAGCTCGACGCCTCTGCCGCCTTGCTGGTCAACCTCAATCAGGTGACGGTGCCGGAGAAGCAGGCGGTCTTGCCGATGGCCCTGTTGTGCCCCGCGCCCAGCCCGCTCGCCGCCGCGTGGAGCCGGGCTGCGGAACAGGCCAGCAATCTGGTCAAGCTCGACTTTCCCGGTGCGCCTGAGCAGGTTACCGGCGCCAGCTTCATCGGCCCCAAGGGCGGGCGGGTGCTGATCGTCAACCGCAGCGCGCAGGCCGTGCGGGTCAAACTGGGAACCTGGGTGAGCAAGACCGCGCGGCTGGATCAATACACCGAACCGGGTGCAACAGCGCAGCCACCAAAGGTCGAGCATCTGCGCCGCGCCTTGGGCACGCAGGATGCGCAAGGCATTTTGTTGCCGCCGATGTCGCTCAGCGTGGTCGGCTGAACATCGCTGGCGGCGCCAAGCCGCGTTCAGCCCAGATTCAAGCGGCCCACTGCTGCAGCTCGCTCAACCCGACCACGCCCGACCAAGGCTGGCTGCCGATACGCCCCGTAGCGGGAGCGCCCACCTCGCCCAAGCCGTCGAGCCAGGCCAGCGCGCCGTCGAAGTTTTCGTGATGGGTGTAAGCGCCGGTGGTGACCACGGTGCGTAGCCTAGCGCCGTGCGCTGCGCGCAGGCCGTTGGTGGAGTCTTCGAACGCCAGGCATTGCTCCGGCGCCAGCGCCATGCGCTCGAGCACCCAGGTGTAGATGCCAGGATCGGGTTTTTTGCGCGGTACGGCGTCGCCTGCGCCCACCACTTCAAACCAGTCCATGCCGCCTGCACCCAGGGTGGCGTGAATCAGCGCTTCGACATTGTCGGGCGTGGTGGTGGTGGCGATGGCCAGACGCAGCCCGGCGCCACGCGCCTGCTCCAGCAGCCGACGCACGCCGGGTCGCAGGGCGATGCCGCCCTCGGCCACCAGTCGCACATAGTGCGCGGTTTTGCGGCGGTGGAGCTCGGCGATCAGCCCCGCCGCCTCGGGCGCAGCCGCGGCCTGCGGATCGATCTCCTGCCAATAAGCCAGCATGCGCTCTTTGCCGCCAGTAATGGCGAGCAGACGACCGTAGGTCGGCACGTCCCAATGCCAACCCAGCCCCGCATCGGTAAAAGCCTGGTTGAAAGCGATGCGGTGACCGTCGCGCTCGGTTTCGGCCAAGGTGCCATCGACGTCGAAAATCAGAGCGCGCAAGGGCGTTGAATTCATGCTTCACCTTTCCATTTGATGGAGCAGCCGATGCTGGGATATTGTTCCTCGGGGCCGACGCCGGTTTCGGCGATCTGCTTCATGGCCTCGAACAGATCGCGGCGGGTGTCGGCGGGGGCGGCCTGCTTGCGCGAGGCGTCGAGCTGGCCGCGATACTGCAGCTTCAAATCGGCGTTGAAGCCGAAAAAATCGGGCGTGCAGACTGCGCCGTAGGCCTTGGCCACGGCCTGCGTTTCGTCATACAGGTAGGGAAAGTCGAAGCCGTGCTGCGCGGCGAATTCCTTCATATGGTCGAAGGAGTCTTCGGGATAGGCGCTCACGTCGTTGCTGTTGATGGCCACCGCATGCACGCCCAGGGCGCGCAGTTCTCGGGCATCGCGCACCATGCGGTCCGCCACGGCCTGCACATACGGGCAGTGATTGCAGATGAACATCACCAGCAGCCCCTTGGGGCCGCGCAGTTCGGCCAGGGTATGGCTGCGTCCATCGACGCCGGGAAGATGGAAGTCGGGCGCGGGAAATCCGCGCTGCAAGGGATCGGCGGTTGCGGCCATGACAAAACTCCTTTGCTTGGTTGTCGGGGAATGCAATGCACAGACGACAACCCCGGCTGAGGCCGGGGTTGTCGATCAAATCAAACTCGGACAGAAACTGGCATAGGCGTCAGTTGATCTTGGGATCGAGCGCGCCCTTTTCGTACAGCGCCACCATGGCATCGAGCGAGATGGGCTTGATCTTGGACGCATTGCCCGCGGTGCCGAAGGCTTCGTAGCGCGCCTTGCAGATGTCTTTCATGGCCTTGGTCGAGGCGATGAGGAATTTGCGCGGATCGAACTCTTTCGGGTGTTCGGCGAGGAACTTGCGGGTGGCGCCGGTGGAGGCCATGCGCAGATCGGTGTCGATGTTGACCTTGCGCACGCCGTGCTTGATGCCTTCGACGATCTCTTCCACCGGCACGCCATAGGTCTCGCCCATGTCGCCACCGTAGGAGTTGATGATCTTCAGCCATTCCTGCGGCACCGAGGAGGAGCCATGCATCACCAGATGGGTGTTGGGAATGCGGGCGTGAATTTCCTTGATGCGGCCAATGGCCAGGATGTCGCCGGTGGGCGGACGGGTGAACTTATACGCGCCGTGGCTGGTGCCGATGGCGATGGCCAGGGCGTCAACGTGGGTTTTTTTCACAAAGTCAGCGGCCTCTTCAGGATCGGTCAGCAGCTGGCTGTGGTCGAGCGTACCTTCGGCGCCGATGCCGTCTTCTTCACCGGCGGTGCCGGTTTCGAGCGAGCCCAGGCAACCGAGTTCGCCTTCGACCGACACGCCGCAGGCGTGCGACATTTCCACCACGCGGCGAGTGACGTCGACGTTGTACTCGTAGGTAGTCGGCGTCTTGCCGTCGGTGCCCAGCGAGCCGTCCATCATCACCGAGCTGAAGCCCAGCTGGATGGAGCGCTGGCAGACGCCGGGGCTGGTGCCGTGATCCTGGTGCATGACCACGGGGATGTGCGGCCACTCTTCAACCGCCGCCTCGATGAGGTGGCGCAGAAAGGGGGCGCCAGCATACTTGCGCGCGCCAGCGGAGGCCTGCAGGATGACCGGCGAGTTGGTCTCGTCGGCGGCTTCCATGATGGCGCGCACCTGTTCGAGGTTGTTGACGTTGAAGGCGGGGACGCCGTAGGAATGCTCGGCGGCGTGGTCGAGCAGTTGACGCAGGGAAATCAGGGCCATGACGGACTCCTCAAGGGAAAGAGAACAGGTTCAAAACGATCAAAGCATGGGCTTCAAGACAGGGGCTGCTTGGCGCGCTGCTGCAGGATCTCGAAAGCGGGCAACTGCTTGCCTTCGAGCACTTCCAGGAAGGCGCCGCCGCCGGTGGAGATGTAGCCGATTCGGTCGGTGATGCCGTACTTGGCAATCGCCGCCAGGGTATCGCCGCCGCCCGCGATGGAGAAGGCAGGGCTGCTGGCGATGGCCTCGGCCAGCACCTTGGTGCCGTTGGCGAAGGCGTCGAACTCGAACACGCCCACCGGGCCGTTCCAGACGATGGTGCCTGCGGTCTTGAGTTTGGCCGCCAGCCTGGCCGCGGTCTTGGGGCCGATGTCGAGAATGAGGGCGTCAGCGGCCACATCCTTGGCGTCCTTGACGGTGGCCTCGGCGGTGGCGCTGAACTGCTTGGCCACCACCACATCTTCGGGAATGGGCACTTCGGCGCCGCGTTCCTTCATCTTGGCGATGACCTTCTTCGCCTCATCCACCAGATCGGGTTCGGCCAGGCTTTTGCCGATGGGCAGACCTTCGGCCAGCATGAAGGTGTTGGCGATACCGCCGCCCACGATCAGGCCATCGACCTTGTCGGCCAGGGCCTGCAGGATGGTGAGCTTGGTGGAGACCTTGGAGCCCGCGACGATGGCCACCAGCGGGCGCGCGGGCTTTTCCAGCGCGCGGCTGATGGCGTCGATCTCGGCCGCCAGCAGGGGGCCCGCGCAGGCGATGGGCGCGTACTTGGCGATGCCGTAGGTGGTCGCCTCAGCGCGGTGGGCGGTGCCGAAGGCGTCGTTCACATAGATGTCGCAGAGCTTGGCGATTTTTTGCGACAGCGCGTCGTCATTCTTTTTCTCGCCCTTGTTGACGCGAGCGTTTTCGAGCATGACCACTTCGCCAGGGCGCACGTCAAAGCCGCCGTCCACCCAGTTGGCCTGCAGCTTGACGGGCAGGCCCAGCAACTCGCTCAGGCGCTTGGCCACGGGGGCCAGCGAATCCTCGGGCTTGAACTCACCTTCAGTCGGGCGGCCAAGGTGCGAGGTGATCATCACTCCGGCACCGGCGTCGAGCGCCATTTTCACTGCGGGCACGGAAGCGCGCACGCGGGTGTCTTCGGTGATCTCGCCCTTGTCGTTGAACGGCACGTTCAGATCGGCGCGAATGAATACGCGCTTGTCCTGGGCGAAGCCGCGCTTGCACACTTCTTCAAAGGTCAGGATTTGCATCAGTCTCTCCTCGGTTCTGCTCCCGGCCAATCTGAAACAGGCCGGCCGGGCGCGCAGTTGTTACGGCAGGGGTTACGGCATCAGTTGCTGGCGACGTGCTTGACGAAGCGCATCATGTTGCAGGTGTAGCCGTACTCGTTGTCGTACCAGGACACGACCTTGACGAAGGTGGAATCAAGGGCGATGCCGGCCTCGGCGTCGAAGATCGACGGCATGGAGCAGCCGCGATAGTCGGTGGAAACCACCTTGTCTTCGGTATAGCCGAGCACGCCCTTGAGCGGGCCTTCGGACGCGGCCTTCATCGCCGCGCAGATGTCGGCGTAGCTGGCTTCCTTGTTCAGCTCGACGGTCAGGTCGACCACCGACACATCGGGCGTGGGCACGCGGAAGGCCATGCCGGTGAGCTTCTTGTTCAGCTCGGGGATGACCTTGCCGACGGCCTTGGCCGCGCCGGTGCTGGACGGGATGATGTTCTCGAGGATGCCGCGGCCGCCGCGCCAATCTTTGCTCGACGGGCCGTCCACGGTCTTCTGCGTGGCGGTGGCGGCGTGCACCGTGCTCATCAGGCCGCGCTTGATGCCGAAGCTGTCATTGAGCACCTTGGCCACGGGGGCCAGGCAGTTGGTGGTGCACGAGGCGGCGGAGACGATCTTCTCGCCAGCGTACTTGGCGTGGTTCACGCCGTAAACGAACATCGGCGTGTCGTCCTTGGAGGGGGCAGATTGCACCACTTTCTTGGCGCCGGCATCGATGTGCTTCTGGCAGGTGTCGAGGGTGAGGAAAAAGCCGGTGGCTTCGACCACCACGTCGGCATTCACTTCGTTCCACTTCAGGTTGGCGGGATCACGCTCGGCGGTCAGGCGGATTTTCTTGCCGTTGACCACCAGGTTGTTGCCTTCCACGCCCACCGTGCCGTTGAAGCGGCCATGCACCGAGTCGTACTGCAGCATGTAAGCCAGGTAGTCCGGCTCGAGCAGGTCGTTGATGGCGACGATTTCGAGGTCTTTGAACTCGGCTTCCTGCGCCACGGCACGAAACACCATGCGGCCGATGCGGCCGAATCCATTGATGGCGATGCGAATGGTCATGTGAGATCTCCTGAATGAAAGTTGAGAAAAAATGGGAGGTGGCGTGTCCGGGCTGCGTTTTGAACGCGCCCTCAATCGGAAGCGTGCAAGGCCGACGCCCGCACGGCTTCGGCGACTGCGGCCACGGTGGGAATGATGCGATCGGGTTGAGCCAGAGCGATGGGCTTGCCGTGGTTGTAGCCATAGGGCACCGCCCAGACCGGCACGCCTGCAGCACGCGCGGTGGCCACGTCGATCTCGGAGTCGCCAACGAACAGGGCGCGGTTCGCCCGCAGCTTGAAGGCGTCGAGACAGTAGCGCACCGGCAGCGGATCGGGCTTCTTGGCTTCGAGGGTATCGCCGGCCACCACCATGTCGAAGTAGTGGCGAATGCCGTGCACCATGAGCACTGTGGTGGCGAAGCGCTGTTCTTTGTTGGTGACCAACGCGATGCGCACCTGCGCCGCACGCAAGACCTTGAGCGTACTGAGCACATCGGGATAGAGGCGGCTGCGCTGTCCGGTACGCACGGCGTAGAACTCGGCAAAGCGCGGCATCAGGATGTCGAGCGTGCCGGTGCGCCGCACCGTCTCTTCTTCGAGGCCGGTGGCATGCGCATAGGCGTGCAGCATGAGTTCGCGCGTGCCATGTCCGATCCAGGCGCGGATCAGATGCTCGGAGACTTCGGGCAGTTGCTGGTCGCGCAGCAGGTCGTTGACCGCGTCGGCGATTTCGGGCGCGGTTTCCACCAGCGTGCCGTCGAGGTCGAACATCACCAAATCGAACATGGCTTGCGTCATCCTGTAGCGTGTCGGGTCAGACTCAAGCGGCTTGCAGCACAGATTTCGCCACGGCGACCGCATGCTCAGCCGTCACCTTGAAGTGCTGATAAAGCTGGGGCGCGGGGGCGGATTCGCCAAAGGTCGCGATACCGACGATGCCGCCGTTCAGGCCGACATACTTGTGCCAGAAGTCCGGGTGACCCGCTTCAATGGCCACGCGCGGCACGCCTGCGGGCAGCACTTCGTTGCGGTAGGCCGCGTCCTGGCGGTCGAAGGCGTTGGTGCAGGGCATGGAGACCACGCGTGCAGCCACGCCGCTTTCCTGCAGCATGCCTTGCGCCTTGAGCGCAATTTCCACTTCGGAGCCGGTGGCGATCAGCACGATCTGCGGCTTGCCGCCCTGGGTTTCGGACAGCACATAGCCGCCGCGCGAAATGGTGCGCTCGGCGTCTTCCGGGTGCGGGGTAGAGACCAGGTTCTGGCGCGACAAGAGCAGGGCGCTGGGACCATGCTTGCGCTCGATGGCGTGCTTCCAGGCCACGGCGGTTTCGAGCACGTCGGCCGGGCGCCACACATCCAGATTGGGGATGAGGCGCAGGCTGGACGGCTGCTCGATCGGCTGGTGCGTCGGACCATCCTCGCCCAGGCCGATGGAGTCGTGCGTGAAGACATGGATGACACGCTGCTTCATCAGCGCGCTCATGCGCACGCCGTTGCGCGAGTAGTCGGAGAACATCAGGAAGGTGCCGCCGTAGGGCAGGAAGCCGCCATGCAGCGCCATGCCGTTCATCATGGCCACCATGCCGAACTCACGCACGCCGTACGACAGGTAGTTGAACGCCGTGCCCGGCGCGGCCTTTTCGAACGACAGCGAGGCCTTGACCGCGGTGAGGTTGGAGCCGGTCAGGTCGGCCGAGCCGCCGAACAGGCCGGGCAGCGCGGGCACCAGGGTTTCGAGAGCGATCTGCGAGGACTTGCGGGTGGCGGTCGCCGCAGTGACTTCGCGCGCCTTGGCGTACAGGGTCTGCACGGTCTGGCCCCAATCGGCCGGCAGGTCGCCCGCCATGCGGCGCTTGAATTCGGCGGCCAGTGCGGGATGGGCCTTTTCATAAGCAGCGAAGCGTTCGTTCCAGTCGGCTTCGAGCTTGGCGCCGTGGAATTTGGCGTCCCAGGCCTGGTAAATGTCGGCGGGAATTTCAAACGGGCCGTAGTCCCAGCCCAGCGCCTTGCGGGTGGCGTCGGCCTCGGCCTGGCCCAGTGCGGCGCCGTGCACATCGTGCGTGCCCGCCTTGTTGGGCGAGCCCCAGCCGATGGTGGTGCGGCAGATGACGAGAGTGGGTTTGTCGCTGGTCTTGGCCTCGGCGGTGGCCTTCTCCACGGCAACGGCGTCATGGCCGTCGATCGGGCCGATGACATTCCAGCCATAGGCCTGGAAGCGCTGCGCGGTGTTGTCGGAGAACCAGTGCTCGACGTGGCCATCGATGGAAATGCCATTGTCGTCGTAATAGGCGATGAGCTTGTTGAGCTTGAGGGTGCCGGCCAGCGAGCAGGCCTCGTGGCTGATGCCCTCCATCAGGCAGCCG
The DNA here is from genome assembly GCA_937927695.1 of uncultured Thiomonas sp. Classification (GTDB taxonomy): domain Bacteria; phylum Pseudomonadota; class Gammaproteobacteria; order Burkholderiales; family Burkholderiaceae_C; genus Thiomonas. Next base: position 8,524 of record CALBRU010000028.1, read on the forward strand.
TCGCCGAGAAACACATAGGTGTGGTGATCGACGATGGCATGGCCGGGCTGGTTGAACTGCGCCGCCAGCACTTTTTCGGCCAGCGCCATGCCCACGCCATTGGCGATGCCCTGACCCAGTGGGCCGGTGGTGGTTTCCACGCCGGGGGTGTAGCCCACTTCGGGGTGTCCCGGCGTTTTGCTGTGCATCTGGCGGAAGCGCTTGAGTTCCTCGATCGGCAGGTCGTAGCCGGTGAGATGCAGCAAGGCGTAGATCAGCATGGAGCCGTGGCCGTTGGACAGCACGAAGCGGTCGCGGTTGGCCCAGTGCGGATTGGCCGGATTGTGGTGCAGATGGTTGCGCCACAGCACTTCGGCGATATCGGCCATGCCCATGGGGGCGCCGGGGTGCCCGGAGTTGGCGGCCTGCACGCCGTCGATGGCGAGGAAGCGAATGGCGTTGGCCAGACGGCGGCGTTGTTGGGTGTCGATTTGAGCGGTAGTCATGTTGAAATTCTTCCGGGTTTGGACAACGCGGTTAACCTGCGCGACGCTTGAGGTCCATCAGACGCAGAATCATCGGCGTGAAAATGAGCTGCATGGCAATGCCCATCTTGCCGCCGGGCACGACCAGGGTGTTGGGGCGGCTCATCCACGAGTCGTGGAGCATGGACAGCAGGTAAGGAAAATCGATGCCCTTGGGGTTCGCGAAGCGGATGACCACCATGCTTTCGTCGAGCGTGGGAATGTCTTTGGCGATGAAGGGGTTGGACGTATCCACCGTCGGCACGCGCTGGAAGTTGACGTGGGTGCGCGAGAACTGTGGCGCGATGTGATGCACATAGTCGGGCATGCGGCGCAGGATGGTGTCCATCACCGCCTCTTGCGAGTAGCCGCGCTGGATCTGGTCGCGATGCAGTTTCTGAATCCACTCCAGATTGATGATGGGCACCACGCCCACCAGCAGGTCAACCTGCTTGGCCACGTTGATCTCGCCAGCGGCGTAACCGCCGTGCAGACCTTCGTAGAACATCAGATCGGAACCCGGCTTGATGTCCTTCCACTCGGTGAAATTGCCCGGCTCGACGCCGAATTCGGCCGCTTCGCCTGCATCATGGATGTACTTGCGTACCTTGCCGACGCCGGTTTCGCCGTAGGTCTTGAACACGTTTTCGAGTTCACCCAGCAGGTTCGCGTCG
>CALBRU010000029.1 GCA_937927695.1 uncultured Thiomonas sp.
GCATCCCGTCCCCGGCGCGCTGCGCACCACGGGGCAGGGGGCCGATCTGGCGATCGCACCGGACAATGCCCGCCGCTATGCGCCCTATGTGCAGATGCTCACCGCCATCTCGCCGCAGCGCGCCGCGCAGCTTTATGTGCAGCTCTACCCGCTGTGCGAGCAGGCTTGGCGCGAGCTGGGGCATCCCAAAAGCGCTTTCAACGACCGCCTGCTGGCCGTGATCGCCAATCTGCTGCAGGCACCCGAGCCGCAAGGGGCGGTGCTGTTGCGCCAGCCCAAGGTGCTCTACACCTACGCCGACCCGGCGCTCGAAGCCGCCCCTGCGGGGCAGAAAATCCTCATGCGCATGGGGCTGGAAAACGAGCGCGCGGTCAAGGACTGGCTGCGTCAGTTCCGTCAGGATTTGCGGGCTCAGATGCAGCCTGCGGCAACAGCGCCTTCGCTTGCGCAATGAAGTTGCGCAGCGGCGGCTGCGGATCATCGCGCCGCCACACCAAGAGCACCTCGGTGCTGGCCTGCACATCGGCCAGCGGCCGGTAGGCGACCCAGGGCAACTGGGCGCGCTGCATCGACGCGGCGACGATGCCCACGCCCAATCCGGCCGAGATCAGGCCGATGAGGGTGGGCATTTCGTGCACTTCCTGCGCGATGTGCGGGCTGAAACCCGCCCGGGCGCACAGCGCCAGCGTCTGTTCGCGCAGACCTGCGCCCAGGCTGGCGCTGTAAATCACAAAGGGTTGATCGCGCAGATCGTTCAGACTCAGACCGGCCCGCGCCGCCAGGGGGTGGTCGGCATGGAGAGCGGCCAACAAGGGCTCGCGCTGCACCACCAGGGTGGACAGGCGGGGGTCGTGCATCAGTTGCGTGGTGCGGATGAAACCCAGATCGAGGCGGTGCGCGAGCAGGTCGTCGATCTGCGATTGCGAGGGCTGCTCGCGCAGATCGAGCGCGACCTGCGGCCAGGCGGCGCGAAAGTCGCGCAGCAGCCGGGGCATCACATTGGTGAAGGGCATCGAGCCGGCAAAGCCCACGGCCAGCCTGCCGGTCTCGCCGCGGCCGACCTGCCGGGTCTGCGCAACGGCGTGTTCCACCGCGCCGAGAATGCTGCGCGCCAGCGGCAGCAGGGCGTCGCCGGCGGCGGTGCGCTGCACCCCGCCGCGCCCGCGGGTGAACAAGGGCACGCCGAGCTCGGCTTCCAGCGCCTGGATCTGCTGGCTCAGCGGCGGTTGCGAGACGTGCAGGCGTTGCGCGGCCCGGGTGAAGTGGCGCTCTTCGGCAACGGCGACGAAGTAGCGCAGATGGCGCAAGTCCATATCGAAAACAGATCAAAGTTTTAGAAAATGATATTTCACCTATCAAACAGGCGGACTTAAGCTGTGATGAGGCGGGGCGTGCTGGCCTGGCCGTATCGCCCCCGAATCATCCCGCCCATGTCCACCACTGCTTTGTCCCCATCGCTTCAGGATGTTGCTGGCCCGCCCGAGTGGCTGCGCCGCGCCGCGGTGACGGCGGCGGGCATGTGCGCGTTTTTCACCATGTACCTCACGCAGGGGCTGCTGCCCAGCTTGCAGTCGGTGTTCCACGCCAGCGTGGCCGAGCTCAGTCTGACCATCACCTTCACCACTCTGGCGGTCGCGGTGGCGGCGCCGTTCTCAGGCATCGCGGCAGACCGCTTCGGTCGCAAGCGGGTGCTGCTGGTGTCGCTCGCGGGGCTGGGGCTATCCACCCTGCTGGCGGCGACGAGCCCCACGCTGCACGGCTTGCTGATCTGGCGGGCCATCGAAGGTTTGTGCATTCCCGGCGTGTTCACCGCCACGGTGGCCTACATCAGCGAGGAATGGCAGCCCTCCGAAGTTCCGGCGGTGACCGCGCTCTACATCTCGGGCTCAGTGGCCGGTGGCTTCAGCGGACGCTTCATCGCGGGCATGGTCACGGCGCACGCGGGCTGGCAGGCGGCCTTCGTGGTGCTGGGGGCGATCAATCTGCTGTTTCTGCTGCTGATTGCGCGCGGCTTGCCGGCCTCGCGCCGGTTTGCGGCAAGTCGCGGCGGGGTGCGCGCCGCGCTGTCCGGCTTTGCCTTGCACCTGCGCAACCCCAAACTGCTCGGCACCTATGCCATCGGCTTCGGCATTCTGTTCTCGCAGGTCTGCACCTTCACTTATGTGAGCTTTCATCTGGCCGCACCGCCGTATGGCTTTGACCTCAAGGATCTGAGCCTGCTGTTCGCCGTCTATCTGGTCGGCATGGTGGCCACGCCGCTGGCGGGCAAGCTGGCGTGGAAATTTGGCAAGCGCCGGGTGTTCGTTGCGGCGGTGGCCCTGGGCAGCGGGGGCATGTTGCTGACCCTGCTCAGTCCGGTGTGGGCCATCGTGCTGGGGCTGACGCTGAGCTCCGGCGGCGTGTTCATCGCCCAGTCCATGGCGACGGCGCAGGTGCCCACCCTTGCGGGCCAGTCCCGGTCATCGGCCGTAGGCCTGTATGTGCTGTGTTACTACCTCGGCGGCAGCGTGGGCGCTTTCGGCCCGGCCTGGGTCTGGGCGCATGCGGGTTGGGCCGGGTGTGTGGCGCTGGTGCTGATTGCTCAACTGGCCATCGGCGTGGCGGCTTGGGGACTGTGGAAACCAACCCCCATCACAGCAACCGTTTGATCGTTATCCTTGCATCCGGCGCCAATCTCTTGGCGGCAACGTCTTTGGGCGGTTCTCGTGGCTCTTGGAAGGACAGCGTGCACGCAATGAAACAGATCACCCGCTGGGACGCGGATCTATGTACCGAGGTGGAAAAGATCCAGGCCCGCATGGACGGGCGGGGTTTGGAGCCGCACTTTCACGATGCCTGGTCGCTCGGCGTTGTGGTCAAAGGGAACTGCACCTTCAAGTCTCGCGGCGAAATGCAGCTAGCACCGGTTGGGGCCGTGTTCGTCATCCCGCCTTTCGAGGTGCATGAAAGTTTTCCAACAGTCGATGCAGTTGAATACAGGGTGCTTTACGTTGCGGCGCACGTGTTGGAGGCCCATGCACCCGAATTGCCCGGATTGATTCACGCCGGTCGAAAGCGGGTCTGGGTGGACGGTGAATGGGCCTTTGCCATCGGTTCTGATGCTCGCGCGTTGATGTCGCCTGACGTGTCTCTGGGCGAGTGGCTGCGGGCATTCGCCGCAAGGTTGCGTACGAAACACCCTGGCGTGGCCCGTCCACCCTCCAATGTGCTGCGTCAGGCGCTGGATCAACAGTGGAGCGAACCTCTGGTCCTTGCGGAAATTGAAAGCGCAACCCAACACACACGCTGGCATGCGATTCGCACATTCCGGCAGCAGGTTGGTCTGACGCCAGGAGCCTATTTGCGGCAACTCCGTGCGCTTAAAAGCCGTCACCTCTTGCGTTCCGGCCTGATGATTGCGCAGACGGCGCATGCCCTGCATTTTTCAGATCAACCTCACTACACCCGCACGTTTAAACAGGTATTTGGTGTGACGCCAGGACGGTTCCAGAGCCTGTGCCGACATGTCCCTTCTGCGGAGCGTTTCTCAAAAGAACACGCCGACGATGGAGATCAGCAGCAAGACAGCCATGCTGACGTTGAAATGATGAATCGCCTTGGGTGAGGCAAGCAGGCGTTTCGCTGCGTGCCCGAAGAGCGCCCATGCGCCGATGGATGGCATGCAGATGAAGGTGAAGATGATGCCCTGCAGCAGGACACTTGGGATATAGGCATCGCCTGTGCGTGTATAGGTTGCGATGCCAGTGGCCGCAACAATCCAGGCTTTCGGGTTCGTCCACTGCGCCAGCAGTCCCTGTCGCGCCGAAGGGGCTTTTCGCAATCGTGCGCCGGTCGTAGCGTCTGCCCGTGCCATAAATAGTTTGATGGCGATGTAGGCGAGAAAGGTCGCCCCGAGCACTTTCAACGCCATGTGCAGCCAAGCGGTGTGACGCAGGACGGAGTCCAAGCCAAACCCCATCGCAAGAATCAGAGAAGTGAAGCCCAACGTGGCTCCGAAAACATGCGGCAAGGTGCGCAGCCAGCCGAAATTCGCTCCGGATGTGGCGGCAATGACATTGACCGGGCCGGGAGATGCCGAAGTAACCACGGCGAAACCAGCCAAAGGCAACGTGAGTTCTCGAACCAACGAAATCAGATCAGGCGTGTTCAACATGGTTCACCGCAGAAGGGGCAGACTGCCGGTCAACGACTTGATGCGTGCTGCTTAGCCAAACAGGCACAGGCCGATATAGGGCAACGCGGTTGCCTGCGTTGCGGATAAGGCTGATTGGTAATCGCCGTAGGTTTTCGCCTGCTGTGCCAAGGAGGTGAAGTCGATCACCAGAACCTCGCCACTGGGCAGTTCTCGTGCGCTTCGGGCAATGTTCGCCATTTGCTCTGGTTGGCTTTTGAGAACGGGCAGGACGATGGTGGTGATGCCCGGATGAATCTGACCGTCTTGATCGGGCAAGTCGGCCCCGATCAGGTCGGGGTGGAGCCGACCGAGGCTCATGGCAAGAACGGCGGCGGTGTTCGCCACCAAGCCGACGGGCAAGCTGCCGTCTATGATCAACACGCATTTTTTCAAGAGAGTCTCCACATGAATCGGGCTGCAAGGCTTGCAGCCTCCGTCAGTGGGAAACCGTACTCAATCACGCACAGGGCGTCTTGAATGCGGTTGCGCTTTTCGCCGCCTCTACACCAGCCGCGCGATGACGTAGGCCAGGAAGGACAGCAGGAGGCTGGACCCGAAGGGAAAGAGCCATTCTCTCCCGAACAGTTTGAAGGTGAAATCCAGTGGCATGCGGCCGATGCCGAAACGGCGCAGATGCGGCAGCAGCGCCGAAAACACGATGGACGCGAGAATGAAAACGATCAGCCAACGCATGGTCGGCTCTACAGCGTATGGGTGCGGTCGCCGCGCGCGAAGCCGCGCAGGGCGTGCGCGTCCACCCCGCGGCCCAGGGCAATGACTTTGAACAGTTCGCCCATTTCGCTCTCGTTCAACAGTTTGTTGACGGCGGCGGTCTGCCGCAGGTAGTGCGAGCCGCCGGGCGCGGTTGTGGCCGCGCATAGGGCGGCGGCGCTGCTCGGAGCGACCGGCGGCGGCCCGGCGGCCAGTTCGGCGGCGACGAGATCGAGCAGGCCGCAGTTCATCAAAAAACTGGCCTGGCTGGTGTAGCCCAGCACATCGAGCCCGGCGTCTTGTGCGGCCAGGGCGATGGCGGTGAAGTCGATGTGCGAGGTGATGTCGGCCAGCCCCGGCCACAGCAGCACGTCGTCGAGCACGCGGTGGCGGTAGTGCGCCTGTAGCGTGCCCATGTGGCGCTGCGGGTGGTAGTACTCGCGCTGCGGAAAGCCGTAGTCGATGAACAGCGCCGCGCCGCGCGCAAGCCGGTCGGCCAGGGTGCGCACGAAGGCCAGCGCCTGCAGGTGGATTTCGGTCACGGCGCCGATGGGCAGGGCGTGCGCTTCGGGGGCGGGGGGCAGCAGGGCGGTGGCGCGGTCGGCAAAGACCAGATCGTCGCCCTCTTGCGCCACGCCGCGTTCCATCCAGCCGCCTTCGTGTCTGTGCAGTAGTTTCACGGGCATGGCATCGAGCACTTCGTTGCCGATGACCACGGCCTCGAACGTCTCGGGCAAGGCCGTCCACCACTGCACGCGATCAAACAGATGGGGCACGGCGTTGCGCAGCGTTTGCATCTGCCGGTGCTTGAGCGCGCCGGAGACTTCGACAATCGCGTAGTGCCGCGGCGCGCAGCCCAGATGATCGAGTTCGCCCAGTATCTGCGCGGCGAGTCGGCCCGAGCCTGCGCCGAATTCCACCACGGTGTGCAGATCGCCCTGCTGCAGCACTTGCGCCACCTGAGCGGCCAGGGTGCGGCCGAACAGCGGGGACAGCTCGGGTGCGGTGACAAAGTCGCTGTCGCTGCCGAAGTCGCCAAACTGCCCGGCCTGCCCGGTGTAGTACCCCAGGCCCGGGGCGTAGAGCGCCTGTTGCATATAGGCATCGAACGGCAACCAGCCGCTGCCCGCATGCAGAGCAGCCCTGATTTGCGCCAGGAGTTGCGCGCTGCGCTCCAGCGCCATCGGGGCGGGCGCCGGTAGACTTGCCGACTGTTCGTTCATCAAGACATTCTAGAAAGCATGCCGCCCGACGCCACAACCCTTCCCGTTACCCGACCCAAGGTGCTGGTGACCGGCGGCGCGCACCGGCTGGGGCGGGAAATCGCCTTGCATCTGGCCGCACAAGGCTGGGATGTCGCGGTGCACTATCACCGCTCAAAACCGGCGGCCGACGCGGTTTGTGCCGAGGCGCGGGCGCTGGGGGCGCAAGCCGCTGCCGTCGGCGCCGACCTGTTCGACCCCGCCGCCGCGCGAGACCTGTTGCCGCAGGCTGTCGCAGCCTTGGGCCGGGTGGACGCGGTGGTGAACAATGCGGCGTTGTTCGAGTTCGACGACGCGCAGCACTTCAGCGTGGAAGCGGCGCAGCGTCACTACCAAGTCAACACCATCGCCCCGGTGCTGCTGGCGCAGGCGCTGCACGCGCAGTTGAGCGCGCGCGGCGCGCAGGGCTGCGTGGTCAATTTGCTCGATCAGAAGCTCGCCAATCCCGATCCGGACTATCTCTCCTACACCCTGTCGAAAGCGGCGCTGCAGGCCGCTACCGTGGCGCTGGCGCAGGCGCTGGCGCCCGTGCTGCGGGTGTTGGGCGTGGCGCCGGGCCTGATGCTGCCTTCCGGCCCGATGACCGATGATGAATTCACCCGCGTGCACAGCCGCACGCCCTTGCAGCGCGGCAGCACGCCGCAAGACGTGGCGCAGGCTGTGCATTTCGCGCTGCAGGCCCGCGCCATGACCGGCGCCACCCTGCTGGTCGATGGCGGCCAGCATCTCGCGGGCACCGGGCGCGACGTGCTGTTTGCCGCGCGCGATCAGGCGCCCCGTTAATTCAAGGAATCTCACCATGTTCAGTGCCCTGTCGCACCCCGCCCTGCGCGCTTGCCGCCGCCTGTTTTTGCAGAACTACGAAGTCAACATCAATATCGGTGTGCACGAGTTCGAAAAGCGGGGCGAGCAGCGTGTGCTCATCAATGTCGATCTGTTCATTCCACTGGCCATGTCCACCCCGCAGCAGGACAAGCTCGACGAAGTGGTCGATTACGACTTCATGCGCAGCGTGATCGCGGCGCGTATTGCGCGCGGCCACATCCATCTGCAGGAAACCCTGTGCGACGACGTGGCGCGCATCATGCTCGAACATCCGCGGGTGAAGGCCGTGCGGGTGTCCACCGAAAAGCCCGACGTCTATCCCGATTGCGAGAGCGTGGGCGTGGAAGTGTTTCATGTGAAGGATTTGCAGCCATGAGTGATACGGCAGCCGATTCGCCACCCGTCTGCGCGGCCAGCTACCGGGCCGCCCACAAGGCCCTGTTCGAGAACAACAAGCTCTCCAAGCGCCTGCACCGGCTTATTGGGCAGGCGGTGGTGGACTTCAACATGATCGAGCAGGGCGACAAGGTGATGGTCTGCATGTCCGGCGGCAAAGATAGCTACGCCCTGCTCGACATTCTGCTGAGCCTGCGCGAACGCGCGCCGATCGACTTCGATCTGGTGGCCGTCAACCTCGACCAGAAGCAGCCCGGCTTCCCGCAAGAGGTGCTGCCTGACTATCTCAAGAGCCGCGGTGTGCCCTTTCATATCGAGGAACAGGACACCTATTCCATCGTCAAGTCCATCATCCCCGAGGGCAAGACCACCTGCGGACTGTGCTCGCGGCTGCGGCGCGGCATTCTCTACCGCGTGGCGGGCGAGCTGGGGGCGACCAAGATCGCCCTCGGCCACCACCGGGACGACATTCTCGAAACCTTTTTTCTCAATCTGTTCTTCGGCGGCAAGCTCAAGGGCATGCCGCCCAAACTGGTGAGTGACGACGGCAAACACGTGGTCATCCGCCCGCTGGCCTATGTGGAAGAGGCCGACCTGGAGCGCTGGGCCGAGTTGCGCGCCTTTCCGCTCATTCCCTGCACTTTGTGCGGCAGCCAGGAGAATGCGCAGCGCAAACAGGTCAAGGCCATGCTGCGGCAATGGGAGCGCGAGATGCCGGGCCGCGCGCAGACCATGTTCAACGCGCTCACGCAGGTAGTGCCTTCGCATCTGGCCGACCGTAGCTTGTTCGACTTCGCGAGCTTGCGCGCCACCGGGCTGCCCGACCCGATGGGCGACATCGCCTTCGACGCGGAACCTTGCAGCGGCGCAGGCGAACTCCCGCGCGCGCAATCCGTCCAATGGTTTTGAAGTAGAGGAGAACAGGCCATGCGCTCACCTAACAGCCTAACCCGCCTTTGGCATTCCGCCCGCATCGGCCTGTTGCTGGTGCCCGCGCTGCTGCTCGGCGGCTGCGCTAGCCTGACAGATTTGCGCGCCACCGTCGTCACCCCCAACCCCGCGCCGCAAGCGCTGGTGGGCGCCAAGGTGCAGGTGCAGGCCGCGCCCGGCAATGCCTACAGCGCCGATGCCTACACCCTGCAGACCGCCGTGCTCGACGCCATGACCCAGGCCGGCATGGTGCCTTTGCTGGGCACACCGGCGCCCTACACCGCGCGCTACGCCTACACCGTGCGTCTCGATCTCGAAGCCACCTACGGCCCCTCGGTCTGGCCCCCGCCCGTGTTGCTGCCCAACGGCGCGGTGTATTTTCCCGGAGGCTGGGGCGGCTGGGGAGGCGGGATGTTCGGCTGGATGCCGCCGCCCAACTATTACGAGCGCAGTCTCTCGCTCGAAATCCGCGACACCGCCACCGGCGCGCTCATCTGGCAGTCGCACGCCAGCACCGGCGGTTACGAACGCGGTCTGGCCTCGGTGGCCCTGCCGCTGGCGCAGGCCGCGCTGCGCGGATTTCCTTCGGAGTACGGCGAGCACAAGGTGCTGTTCCCGCGCTGAGGGCGGAACGGATCGCACATTAAACAAAATTTCACATTTGCAACTTATGGTCTTGACTTTCTCTTTTGAGCGAGTCGAGCCATGCAATTTCCCAAATCTGTTTTAGCCCTAGCGGTTGCCGCGGCACTCTCTTTGTCAGCCTGCGGTGGCGGGGGTACCACCACCGCGTCCAACCCGCCTGAGCAGCTGGCTGCAGTGCACCAGGCTGCAGTCCAAACCGGGGTCTTTCTCGACTCCGCCGTGGCCGGGGTGGACTACACCACCGACAGCGATGCCACCCCGCGCCAGACCAACGCGGCGGGGCAGTTCTTCTACAAACCCGGTGAGACCGTCACCTTCAAGCTCGGCGGCGTTTTGCTGGGTCGCGCCAAGGGCGCCGATGTGGTGGCGCTGGCCGACCTCGATGGACAGGGCGAAGACGCCCCCCGCACCCAGAACACCGCGCAACTGCTGCAGGCGCTCGATGACGACGGCGACCCGAACAACGGCATCGTCATTCGCGATGCGGTGCGCCAGCGCTTTGCCAACATCAAGTGCGATCTGTCCGACCGCGCCCAACTGACCGCCCTGTTCCAGCAGCAACTCGCCGATCTCAAGCTCAGCCTCACCGATCCGCGTTACGCCAAGGCGCACCTCGAAGACTCGCTCTCGCTGATTGGCCGTACCGTCACCAGCACCTTCACCTACCAGGGCGCGGGCGCGGCGCAGGGCGCGCAGCTCAGCGTGAGCAAGTACGCCATCGGCAGCCAGAGCCGGTTCAACGTGCCCTATCCCGGCAATCAGAACTACATCAAGGCCGAGTTCCCCAAAGGCTTCCCCATCAGCTTGGGCTCGGGTTTGGCTCTCAAGGGCGTGGACAAGCAGGGCAATGTGCAGTTCTGGGTGATGACGGATCGCGGCCCTAACGGAGACTCGCCCGACCTGCAAAACGCCGACGGCAGCACCACCGCGACCAAGTCGTTTCCCGCGCCCGCATTCAATCCCGAGTTTGGCGTGGTGACCGTGGGCACCGGCAAGGGCAACCGTCGCGCCACGCTGGAAAGCACCACCCCGCTCAAGGACCTCGACGGCGCTGCGATGAGCGGCCGCCCCATTCCTCCGGGCACGGTCGGATCGACGGGTGAAACGCCGGTCAGCGACACCCTGCAGATTCTCAAAAACGCGCAGGGCGGCATCGCATTTGACGTGCACGGCATCGATCCCGAAGCCGTGGTGGCCACGCCCGATGGCAAGTCGCTGTGGATGACCGACGAGTACGGCCCCTTCGTGTTCAAGGTGAACGTCGCCAGCGGCCGGATCGAGACCAAGCTGGCGCCCGGCAGCGGCCTGCCCGACATCGTCAAGTATCGCCAGCCCAACCGTGGCATCGAAGCCATTGCCCTTGCACCCAACGGCAATCTGTTGGCCGGCGTGCAGAGCATTCTCAAGATGGATGACGCCAAAGACAGCAACGGCAAAACGCAGAAAACCACCAAAGCGGTGTTCACTCGCCTGGTGCAAATTCAGCCGGGCGGCGGCACCCGCATGTTTGCGTACCCCCTCACCGATGCCAGCGGGGCCGTTCCCTACAGCAAAAACAAGGACGCCAAGATCGGCGACCTCGTGGCGCTCGACGACAACCGCTACCTCATCATCGAGCGCGGCACGCAAGCCGATGGCAAAGATCACAACATGATCTTCCTCATCGACCTCAGCGGCGCGACCGACCTCACCGGCAAGACCATCAACGGCCTGGAGCCCGAGTATCAGACCTCGCTCAAGGCGCTGACCGACGGCGGCATCATCCCGGTGAAAAAGACCCTGCTGTTCGATATGGTCGAAGGCAGCGGCTTTGGCTGGGTGTCCGGCAAGACCGAGGGCATGGCCCTGGTGGACGCGCAGACGATTGCTGTGGCCAACGACAACGACTTCGGCCTTGCGGCGGAAATCGTCGGCCCGAATGGCGAAATCCTCAAAGGTGACGATTGCGAAATGGACGCCAGCGGCCAGATCCTGGCGGGTACGGGCAAATGCACCGCGCCGGGCGCTTACACCTATCGCATCATCCGCGGCAAACCGTGGGAGACGCCTTCGCGCCTGTTCCTTATCAAGCTGCCCAAGCCGGTGCTCGACTACGCTTCCTGAGCGCCCCCAGGGTCGGCTCGCCGACCCGCCCCCCGTGGGGGACAAGGAAACTTGGGGCGGCCCGGCGTTTCCTTGAGCGCGGCTAGACCATGACACTCCCGCCTGAGCGAAACACGCAGGCGGGAGTTTTTCAATTCAAAAACAGCCGCGTCACCGGGTTGTCGGTTTCCTCGGTGTAGTGATAGCCGAGTTGCTGCAAAAACTGGCTGAACGCCTTTTTATCTGCAGGCGGCACCTGAATGCCCACCAGCACGTGGCCGCTGTCGCCGCCCTGGTTGCGGTAGTGGAACAGGCTGATGTTCCAGTCCGGGCTGAGCGCGTCGAGAAAGCGCAGCAGCGCGCCGGGTCGCTCAGGAAAGTCGAAGCGCAGCAGGCGCTCGTTTTCCGCCATGCTCTGCCCCTGCGCGCCACGCGGCGCGGGGCCGCCGACGAGGTGGCGCACATGCACTTTGGCCAGTTCGTTGTCGGTCAGGTCGAGCACGCCGTAGCCTGCGCGCTCGAAGGTCTGCGCCATTTTCTGCGCATCCTCGCGGCCGTTGACCGTCAGGCCGACGAACACATGCGCCTCTTCCGGCCGCTTGATGCGATAGGTGAATTCGGTCACATTGCGCGCGCCCACCAGCCGGCACAGGCGGCGGAAGCTGCCCGGTTTTTCGGGAATGGTCACGGCAAACAGCGCCTCGCGCGCCTCGCCCACCTCGGCGCGCTCGGCGACGAAGCGCAGGCGGTCGAAGTTCATGTTCGCCCCGCAGGTCACGGCCACGAGGGTTTCGCCCTTGAGCTGATGCTGCGCGCAATAGGCCTTGACGGCCGCGACCGACATCGCGCCAGAGGGCTCCAGCACGCTGCGAGTGTCTTCGAACACGTCCTTGATCGCGGCGCTCACCGCGTCGGTATCGACCACGACGAAGTCGTCCACCAGCTCGCGTACCAGGCGGAAGGTTTCGCGCCCCACCTGCTTCACCGCCGTGCCGTCGCAAAACAGCCCCACTTCAGACAGCGTGACCCGGCGCCCCGTCTGCACGCTGCGCAACATGGCGTCGGAATCGACCGTCTGCACTCCGATCACCTTGATCTCCGGCCGCACCGCCTTGATGTAGGACGCCACGCCGGAGATCAGCCCGCCGCCGCCGATGGCGCAGAACACCGCGTGAATCGGCGCCTGATGCTGCCTGAGGATTTCCATGCCGATCGTGCCCTGGCCCGCGATCAC